>CAYMCT010000096.1:0-5698 GCA_964389075.1 uncultured Lachnospiraceae bacterium | reverse complement strand
AGAAGAACCTGTAGTTGAGGAAGAGGACGACGAGCAGGAGGAAGCTCTTGTATACTCAACAGACCCTGAGGTTGAAGTAGAAGCTGCACCATCAGATGCAGAAGAAACAGAAGCTGAATAATTAAGCTTACTAAGAGAGTGCTTTGGCACTCTCTTTTTGATGTTTATGTCTGAAAATTATATTGACAAATTTTGCGTGTATGGTAAAATAAAAATATAGAATTTTACAGGGAGAGATTGTGATGAAATCAGTTACAAGAAGCCTGAACTTTGTAAAAAATTCAGGTGTATCCTTTGCAGAGGCGATATATACCGTATACAGTGAAAAAACAGACGTGCTTGTGCTGAAGCTTGAAGCTGTTACAAATGACGGTGCTGTTACCGAAACTGTTGAGGTAACACCTACAACAGACGGTAAAGAGGTATCAGCAAAGCTTGATTTAAGAAATTACAGCGGTGAAGTTACTTTAAAGAGTACACTGTATAAAAAATCAGACAACAGTGCTGTAACAACAACTCAGGAACGCATAGTTAAGCTATCGGGTAACTTTGCAGATACTGCGAACGTAACGCTTGAAAAGGACAGCGTATTTGAAAAGAGCGAGCAGGTGGGACTTGACTACGTAATGTCTATAGATGTTGACAGACTCCTTGCACCGTCATATGAAATGCACGGACTTACACCGCCGAATAATGCGGTACGTTACGGCGGCTGGGAAAGAAAGGGTGCAAACAACTGGACAACATCATCAGATGAATCGTTCACGCTTGCAGGTCATTCGCTCGGACACTGGATGAGTGCAGCGGCGGTGTTCTACCGTGATACGCAGAATGAAGATGTACTCGAAAAGCTTAACTATGCTGTTGCAAAGCTTGACGAATTACAGATAACAACAAATAACGGATATATAGGCGGTTGCAGTGAAGAATGTTTCACAAGGCTGTTTAACGGAAACTCATCATCGTGGGCATCAGGATACTGGGTACCGTGGTACGGTGTACATAAAATATATCAGGGCTTATTGGATGCATACGACTATACAGGCAATACAACAGCATATACGGTTCTTAAAAAGTTCTCGGATTGGGCAGTAGACGGAACAGAAAATCTTACAGATGCACAGATGCAGGAAATGCTCGGTGTTGAATACGGCGGTATGAACGAAATATTTGCCAGAATGTATGAGATAACAGGCGAGGAGCAGTATCTTGATACTGCACGCCGTTTCACACACGATACAATTCTCAATCCGCTTATAAATAATACGGATTCATTAACAGGCTTGCACGCAAACACACAGATACCGAAGATTATCGGTGTGGCGGAAATGTACGAGCAGGACAAAACTAATTATGCTGATTATTATAATGCGTCAAAGACGTTTATGAGCTTTGTTGTAAACAACCGTTCGTATGCAATAGGCGGTAACTCAATAGCTGAGCATTTCGAAGCACAGGGTGCGGAATCGCTCGGCATAAAGACCTGTGAAAGCTGTAACACATATAATATGATGCGTCTTGCAGAGCATCTGTTTGACTGGGAGCATAGCAGTGCATATATGGACTGGTACGAAACGGCATTATATAACCATATTTTAGGTCAGCAGGATCCGGATACAGGTGCAAAGATGTACTTTGTATCACTGTTGCAGGGACATCACAGAGTATATGAGGTTAAGGACGAATCATGGTGGTGCTGTACGGGAACAGGCATGGAGAATCCGGGCAGATACACAAGATGTACCTACTACGAGGAGGGCGATTCACTCTATGTAAACCTCTATATGCCGGGCGAATACACATGGGAAAGCAAGGGAATGTCATTCAAGGTAGAAACAAGCTATCCGTATTCGGAAAAGATTAAGATAACCGTAACAGACGGCAGCGGCAATGCTGATATTAAGTTGCGTGCTCCTGCATGGCTGAAAGATGCTATGACAGCTGTTGTGGATAATGATACATATTCATCAAACGGCGGCGAGTATTTAAGCATCAACCGCACATGGAATGCAGGTGATGTTATTGACATAACAATCCCGATGCAGGTGAGAACATACAATTCACGTGCCGAAAAACAGATTGCATACCAATACGGACCGATTACCCTTGCCGCACAGTACGGCTCACTTGACGGTGTTTCGGGCGTAAATGAGTACATTTCAAACGAAACTGTTATTGACAGTGTAACGGTTGATGTTCCGTATCTCGTAACAAACGGTGATGATACAGATTCTCTTGTGTCAGTAAAAAATGCAGACACGCTTGAATTTTCCATAAGCAGTGATAATACATCGGACGGCAATGAAATCACATTAAAGCCGTTCTATGAGATACACCATACTTTCCATAACGTATATTGGAATGTAGACAGTACAGACGGTGCGTATGATAAACAGCTCAACGATATTACAATAGACAAGGTTGAGCCTGACGGTCAGCAGGACGAATTAGGTCATGGATTGAGTTCAAAAAACTCAAATAACGGCAGTCTTACGATAGGAACAAAAATGTATTACTGGCGTGATGCGTGGGGCAGTGCAGACGCATATTTTGAGTACACGCTCGGCGTAGACGGCGATAAGAAGAATTATCTGTTTGTTCGCTATTACGGAAGTGACGGTCCGTTCCGGAGCTATGTACGTGACTTTAATATTTCCGTTGATGGTAACATTATCGCTAACCAGACGTTAAATTATGAAAAGTCGGGCGATGTTTACGATGTGTTCTATGAGATACCTGGGGAGTATACAAAGGGCAAGAGCAGTGTTGTAGTAAGATTTGCACCGAAGGATGCAAGCTCGTGTGCAGGCGGTGTTCTTGAGGTAAGAACAATGACGGTTGATTTAACAAAGGATCCGTCAACTGCCTTTGATGCAGTTTCAAAGGAGATTGAGTATTAATAAATTATGTCAAATATATTATCATTTATAAAACGTGAAACCGTACTGTGCGTTTCGGGTGTGCTCGCAGTGGTATCTATGTTTATAGTACCGCCAAATTCAGAGTATATCGGCTATATTGATTTTAAAACATTGTCACTCCTGTTTTGTCTTATGCTCGTTATGGCAGGACTCTCAAAGCTTGGCGTATTCTCTAATCTTGCCGATACGCTCTTGAAACGTACAGGTACAGTTCGTAAAATATCGTTTGTGCTGGTGTTGCTTTGCTTCTTTTCATCAATGCTTGTAACGAACGATGTGGCACTCATAACATTTGTACCGTTTGCGATTGAAACGCTCAAAAAAGCAGAAAAGAAACAGCATATTATTTCGGTAGTGGTATTGCAGACGGTTGCGGCAAATCTCGGAAGTATGCTGACACCTATAGGTAATCCGCAGAATCTATACCTGTACTCGTTATCTGGTATGAGCGTTGTTGAGTTTATATTGCTCATGCTGCCGTATACTTTAGTGTCACTTGCAATGATAGTCATATCAGTTTTGTTTATAAAAAACAGCGGGGCAGAATATGTACCCGATAAGACTGACACAAAGATAAAAAAAGGATTGTGTGGTGTATATGTAATCCTGATGATTATATCTGTTTTGGCGGTTGCACATATAGTACCGTATTACATTTCGCTTGCGATTGTATTTGCGACAGTTTTAATTATAGACCTCAAAACAATAGCTAAGGTCGATTACAGTCTGCTTATAACATTTGTATTTTTCTTTGTGTTTATCGGAAATATGGGTAGAGTAGGGGTGTTTGGGGACTTTATAAACAGCATTATATCAGGTCATGAAATATTATCATCTCTGGCGGTGAGTCAGGTAGTAAGTAACGTACCTGCGGCAATGCTTTTGTCGGGATTTACAGATAATGTAAAAGGACTGATTATCGGTACGAATATAGGCGGACTCGGTACGCTTATAGCATCAATGGCAAGCCTTATCTCATATAAGTATTTCGTGAATTTCGATAACGCCGGTAAAGGTAAATATCTGTTAATTTTTACCGCTGTTAATGCGGTAATGCTTGTTGTGCTATTTGCTGTATCAGTCTTAATCTGAAGTGAAAAATTCTGCACAATGCTAAAATTTTCAGTTTTGCATTGACATTGATGTTTTAATGCATTATAATATAAATTGGGTTTGAAATGAAACCATTTTTATGAAAGAGGTAAAAGAGAGTATGGGCGGTTTTTTTGGAGTAGCATCTAAGGACGATTGTGTATTTGATTTGTTTTATGGAATAGACTACCATTCGCATCTCGGCACACGCCGTGCAGGTATGGCAGTATACAGTGAAACAGACGGATTTGACAGAGCAATTCATAATATAGAAAACGCTCCGTTCAGAACTAAGTTCACAAAGGAATCAACAGCAATGAAGGGCAACATGGGTATAGGATGTATTTCCGATTACGAGGCACAGCCTATACTGGTTCGTTCACAGCACGGCACGTTTGCCATAACAACAGTCGGAAAAATAAATAATTCAGAAGAGATTGTTGAAGAGATTATAAAGAACCATACGCACTTTTTTGAAATGCGCAACGGCGAAATCAACCAGACAGAGCTGGTTGCGGCGATAATAAATCAAAAGGATAATTTTATAGACGGTATCAAGTATGCGCAGGAGATAATTGACGGTTCAATGAGTATGCTTATACTTACACCTAAGGGAATATATGCGGCACGTGATAAGCTGGGCAGAACGCCTATTTCTATTGGCAGAAATGAAAATGGTTTCTGTGCAAGCTTTGAGAGCTATGCATATCTCAATTTCGGATACAGGGATTATAAAGACTTAGGACCGGGCGAGATTGTCGTTATGACTCCTGACGGAGTGAAAACACTTGCCGACCCCGGCAAGGAAATGAAAATATGTGCATTTTTGTGGGTATACTACGGCTATCCGTCATCGTCATATGAGGGAATAAATGTAGAGGTAATGCGTAACAGATGCGGCGAGTTTCTGGCTAAACGTGACCATGTAAAGCCTGATTTGGCGGCATGTGTTCCTGATTCGGGAATGGCTCATGCTATAGGCTATGCAAACGAGTCGGGAGTTAAGTTTGCAAGACCGTTTGTTAAGTACACACCTACATGGCCGCGTTCGTTTATGCCAACGCATCAGAGCAAGCGAAAATTGATAGCTAAGATGAAGCTTATCCCTATCTACGACCTTATTAATAACAAGAGATTGCTACTGATTGATGACTCTATCGTGCGTGGTACACAGCTAAGAGAAACGACAGAGTTTCTGTATGGCTGCGGTGCAAAAGAAGTACATATAAGAACAGGCTGTCCGCCGATTATGTTCAGTTGTAAATACCTGAATTTCTCGCGTTCAACATCTGAAATGGATTTGATAACACGCCAGACAATAAACGAGCTTGAGGGCGGCGAACCGAGCAGAGAAGTATTGTACGAATATGCAGACCCTGACAGCGAGAAGCATAACCAAATGGTCGATGCAATTTGTAAAAAGCTGAAATTTACATCACTCCGTTACCACCGTCTTGACGATTTGGTGGAGTCAATCGGACTTAATGCCGACCAGGTATGTACATACTGCTGGAACGGCAAGGAATGATAATAAATATGATAAAAGCAGAGAAACGCCCGAAAGTCGGACGTTCCTCTGCTCTTTTTTGTTTTGTGTCGCAACCAACGTAAGCATATGCACTTTTTGCATGAACAAAGCGCCTACGGCGCACGCCTGCGGCGGGCATAGGAGGATAACGCTTTGG
>CAYMCT010000095.1:0-5703 GCA_964389075.1 uncultured Lachnospiraceae bacterium | reverse complement strand
CCGCCAACAGTTCTGTGACCCTTAAGGTTTACAAGACCTGCAGCTGTTGCTTCCTTAACGAACTTAGCGTCGAGCTCAGCATCACCTGTAACAAACGGAACGTTCATAAGTGAACGGTCTTCCTTCTCAACTGTACCCTTGAAGAGCTTTGAAGAATCAAGGAAATCATAAAGAATCTTTGCCTTAGCTTCGTTTACCTTCTGAACTGCAGCAATACCGCCCTGTGACTTTATCCATTCAAGAACAAGCTTGAACACATAGATTGCATATGTTGGCGGTGTATTATAAAGTGAATCATTATCTGCGTGAATTTTGTATGTAAGCATTGTAGGAGTACCTTCAAGCGGCTCACCCAAAAGATCCTCACGAGCGATTACGAGAACAACACCGGCAGGACCGAGATTCTTCTGTGCACCTGCGAAAAGTAAGCCGAACTTTGAAACGTCCATAACCTCACTCATTGCGCATGATGAAATATCTGCAACAAGAGTTGCGTCTGTTTTCGGAAGGTCAACAAAGCGTGTTCCGTAGATTGTATTATTGTAACAAATGTAGCAGTAGTCAACATCATCCTTTGATGAGAATTCCGATGCTTCCGGCTTTGGAATGTATGAGAATGTCTTATCTGCTGATGATGCAATCTTATTTACCTTTATGTACTTCTCTGCTTCCTGAGCAGCTTTCTTTGCCCACTGACCTGTTATGAGGTAATCAGCAGCCTTGCACTTAATGCCGAGGTTCATAGGAACCATTGCGAACTGTGTTGAACCGCCGCCCTGTAAAAACATAACCTTGTAATTGTCAGGAACATTCATAAGCTCACGAACAAGCTTTTCTGCATCCTTGATTATTGCATCGTAGTCCTTTGAACGGTGGCTCATCTCCATAACCGACATACCACTTGTTCCGTATTCTATCATTTCCTCCTGCGCTTTTTTGAGCACTTCCTCAGGCAACATTGAAGGACCTGCTGAGAAATTATAAACTCTACTCATTGTAAAAACCTCCATATACTTTTATGGCGTATTAGTATACGTCAATTGTTTTTTTAAAACCAATTACTAAACATTATACACCCAACAGGTATTATAAGTCAATACTTTTTAATTAAATAAGAATACATTTTTTTATAAATTATCAAAAGACAATCAGATTTGACACAGCTTTTAAACAAAAATCGCATAATTATTTCTGATTTGTTATGGCATCGGCAATCGCAAAGGCGATTTTTGACTGGTATTCATCGCCGTTAAGCAATTTTTCTTCTTTGGGGTTTGAAATGAATCCACATTCAATCAGAACTGAAGGCGGGGCAGGGTCTTTCATAAGATACAGAGATTCGGATGCTGCTTTTACCGTATGCACTTTTGCGCCGGTGAGATTTGCTATGGAATTTTGTATGTTTTCTGCAATAGACTCCGCTTCAGGATGGTTGCGTGCGTAAAAAACGTGCAGCCCACTTGATTGTGGGTCGGAAAACGCATTCATATGCACTGAAACAAATAATTCAGCATTGCTGTTGTTTACAATATCACGCCGTTTATGCATATCCGAAACCTTCTTTTCGTGTATTGTTTCTGCGCTGCTGTCGTATATTCCATTGTCACCGTCACGTGTGAGTATAACACGAAAGCCTCTGGCTTCAAGGATTTCCCGTAGCTTTAAAACTATGCTGAGATTTATGTCTTTCTCCAATGTTCCGTTATATCCTACAGCTCCGCCATCGGGGGCCCCGTGACCTGCATCGAGAATAACGGTTTTCCTCTGGGAAAATGACGGTATTGTTTCAGGGTAAAAAAATACCGTCGCTATTCCCAGAGAAATAAAAAGGAGGAAACAAAATGTTTTTATCTGTTTCATTGAAATACCGCCTTTATTATAATATGTTACAATATATTTGGTGGTACATCCTTTTTATTCCAGGAACAGTAACGGAATTATTTGTTTAATTTTGAATATATACAGCCGCAGTAGTCCTGACGGTACAGATTATATGTGGCTGAAAGCTCACACGAGCGTTTATAACCGTTTTTCTTTTTGAAATCCGAATACAGATATTTTGGCCCGTATTCAACCGATAGCTCCCCTCCGATTTCGTTAAGTACATGTGCATTTTTATGCGGACTTATTGAAAGTGTGGTGGTAAAGAATTCGAATTTGTTTTCTTTTGCTGTTTTTGCAGTTTCGTCAAGTCTTAGTCTATAGCATTTAAAACACCGTTCATCACCTTCGGGCAGATGCTCAAGACCTTTAGCTGTTTTAACAAACCTTTCAGGTGAATAGTTACCGTACAAAAGCTTAATTTTGTTTTTATGAGGAAACTCGTTGATAAAACGCTTTATTTCAACGGCACGTTTTTCATATTCAGCTTTTTCTGTTATGTTCGGATTATAGAAAAACACTGTTATATCGAAATGCTCGTTGAGATACTCAAGAACATAGCTGGAACACGGAGCGCAGCAGGCGTGCAGTAAAAGCGAAGGTCTGACGCCTTGTGTTTCAAGTTCTCTGAGTGTTTTATCAAGAATAATCTGATAGTTTTGTTTCATAAAATCAATATCCTTTGCGGTCGAAATTTCGGTATTGAATTGCTTCGGCAATGTGAGTTGCTTTTATATCGTCACTACCGTCGAGATCGGCAACGGTGCGTGCAACCTTGAGTATCTTGCTGTGTGCTCTTGCGCTTAAACCGAGGCGTTCAAATGCATTTTTCAGAAGCTTGCTTTCAGCATCACCCAGTGCACAGTATTTGTCGAGCAAGCCTGCATCCAGTTGTGAGTTTGATGTAATTCCTATATCCTTATAGCGTTCGAGCTGTATTCTGCGTGCTTTGTTTACGCGCTCACGAATCTGCTCGCTTGTATCGCCGTCTGCAATTTTCGAGAGATCGTCATATGTAACACCGGGTATTTCGATTTGAATATCTATTCTGTCAAGCAATGGTCCCGAAATTTTTGCACGGTAACGCTGTATCTGCCCCTGTGTGCAGGTGCAGGTGCGTTTCGGATTGCCGAAATTTCCGCAAGGACACGGATTCATCGCCGCTACAAGCATTATATTACAGGGATATGACAGTGTTGCATTCACACGTGAAATAGTTATAATTCTATCCTCTAACGGTTGACGCAAAACCTCAAGTGTATCACGTCTGAATTCGGGCAGCTCGTCCAGAAACAGTACGCCGCAATGTGACAGCGAAAGCTCACCCGGACGTGGGGTGGTGCCGCCTCCTGAAAGTGCGACAGATGAAACTGTATGATGAGGACTCCTGAATGGGCGTCTTGTTATAAGCGGTATGCCTGACGGTAAGGTCCCTGCTATTGAGTGAAGTTTTGTAACCTCAAGCATTTCGTTAAAGGTCATATCCGGCAGGATTGTACCCATACGCTTTGCAAGCATTGATTTTCCTGTTCCGGCGGGTCCTGACATAAGCACATTATGAGAGCCGCTTGCGGCTATTTCCATAGCACGTTTTGCTTGCTCTTGCCCCTTAACCTCACGCATATCAAGAAGACTTGTAACAACTGATGAAGTATAGTTGTCAAGGGTCGTTTTAAACGGCTCTATACGGTTGATTTCATCAAAATGGTCAAGCAGCTGTGAAAGATGCTTAACAGGAAATATCTCAATCCCGTCAATTACAGCTGCTTCTTCGGCATTGTCGGCAGGAACGAAGCATCTCTTGAATCCGTGCTCATATGCTGAAATTACCATAGGCAATACGCCATGAACAGATTTTACGGAACCGTCAAGTGCGAGCTCACCTATGAAAATGGTATGTTCTTTATCGTCAATCTGAATCTGACCTGAAGCATCGAGAATTGCAACGGTAATTGCAAGGTCAAAGCCCGAACCTTCCTTTTTGAGCGAAGCAGGGGCGAGGTTTATCGTTATACGCTTGCGTGGATACTCACAGCCGCAGTTCTTTATTGATGCTTTAGCACGTTCCCGTGCCTCTCTTACTGTGGCATCAGGTAATCCAATCAAATCAAACGCAACAATTCCGTTTGAAATATCGGTTTGCACCTCGACAATGAAGCCATCAATTCCCATGAGGGAAACTGTATTAATTTTTGTGAACATATTCGCACATCCTTTGTTGTTTCATACAATATAGATATAATTATAACATATAAAGAGAATATTTTCAACACAAATGTTAAAAATAGAAAAAAGATAAAGTTTTTTAACAGAAAAGACTTGACAAATAAAAACAATGATGTTATAATAGCTACTGTTTGAAAGAGATATAGCGGGGTAGAGCAGTTGGTAGCTCGCAAGGCTCATAACCTTGAGGTCGCTGGTTCAAGTCCGGTCCCCGCACCCAAATCGGAACGGTAGAATTGATAAAATTCTACCGTTCTTTCTTTTTGTATAAAAAGCTGATACCTATGAGGTTTTAAGGTTTTATATATAGTGTTCTTATCCGTTCCGGAAGTCTTCCGAGGCGAATTTTTTTGTGTTTTGGGGTTTTGACTGAGAGTAGTGGTAAATGAGTTATCATTGTAGATATACTCATGGTTCGGATTGCAAGTTTTTTATTGTTTAATGCCCAGAATTCGAGATTTTTGTTTTTTTTGTGTAGCATAAATACAGTGATAAAAACATAGATATAACCTCTTTTTTTACAAAAAAAGTACTACGTAATCGAATACTTATGGTGGTAATTACGTAGTACGCTTCAAATTTTATTGATAATAAGTCAGAACGTTTTAAATATTTCCTAATATTTCTTTGTTAGTTCCATAAAAAATATCAGGACGGTTGCTTATCATTTTACAAAAATCATCAAATAATTTCCAACGCTCACGGTAAATATCAAATTCATATGAATGTCCCCAAATATAGAAAATTTTTGGAGTATCTGCATCTAATTCCAGAAATTTGTTTCCCATATCAAAAAGCATATTCCAATCTTCGTGATGGTACAAAGTCCCTTTATACTGGTACAAATCCTCAAATGGCTCAAAGCTTTTGGTCGTGTCAATTGTGCGTGCGTATTTGATAACAGTATTATTTTTTATAATATTTGCAACCCGGCTATTACAGTTTTTTCCGCCACATGGGTAAGCCATACCTTCTACCTCATATCCCACAAGTTCGGAAAGATTGATTCGGTCCTGCTCAACCTGACGTAAAACTTCATTATCGTCTTCGATATTTACAAGATTTGGATGAGTCAATGTATGGACGGCAACCTCGTGACCGTCATATATGTATTTCACGTCATTGGGATTGTTTTTTGTGTGATTGACGTGAACACCGTTTCGTACCAAAGAACCCGTTTGTCCCAACAATTCAGAATTGAGATTAAAGGTTGCCTTTAAATTGTATTTGTTAAAAATCTCAATAAGACGTATATCCTGTGTCACTCCATCGTCATAACTAAAAGTGATAGCTTTATTTCTTCCAAAAAACATAAATATGTACTCCTTGAAAATTCTATTTTCTTAGTCCGTGTTCAGACTGCCTCAAATGTCATAACTATGGTTTCAAAATCCACAAGTCGGTAATCCATTTTGATTCCTTTATACATAAGTAAGCTACCGGTGTATATTTTACCTGTCTGTACGCAGCGGTACTTTTTGTTGGGCGATAAGCCCTGTAACTTGATAAGGGGATTTACAGTCTTTGCTACTGCTAAAACTTTGCATGCGAACAGGAATATCTGTGTTTTATCCTTCGAAACAATTTCCCAGCTGC
>CAYMCT010000094.1:0-5707 GCA_964389075.1 uncultured Lachnospiraceae bacterium | reverse complement strand
CCCATGTGCGTTTCCGAACAAGGTGAGGAAAATTTCGCACGGGCATTTAATCTTTATTTGCTTTATAGGAAATGAGCAATTTCCTATAAAGTAAACAAAAGGAAGTGCAGTCCTGTACTTCCTTTTTTTGTTGCGGTTTGATTACAATTCTGTCACAAAAAACGGATAAGTATTGATTATTTAGGGCAAATCAGGTATAATAGAAGATAGATTACTATACCATTTTGAGTAAAATTAAGCAGGTGATTACTTGAAAACAGATTTGAATATAATGCTGTCGCTTATGCAGCTTGATATAGGCGGCGCCGAAACACATGTTGTTGAGCTTGCAAAGGAGCTTAAACGTAAGGGGTTTAATATAATAGTAACATCAAACGGCGGTGTATATGTAAAGGAGCTTGAAGAAGCCGGAATAAAGCATTACCGTGTTCCCCTTCAGAACAAGAATCCTTTAAACGTAATAAAATCAGTAAGATTACTTAAACGGATTATTATAGATGAAAAAATAGATCTGGTTCATTCGCATGCACGAATCCCATCATTTATTCTTGACAAGCTTTGCAAGCGTATGAAGTTCCCGTTTGTAACAACAGCGCATTGGGTTTTCAATACAAAATACGGTCTGAAATATATAACAAACTGGGGAGAAAAAACTGTTGCGGTATCGGAGGATATTAAAACATATCTTATGGATAATTACGGTGTTCCCGA
Organism: uncultured Lachnospiraceae bacterium; assembly: GCA_964389075.1. Classification (GTDB taxonomy): domain Bacteria; phylum Bacillota; class Clostridia; order UBA1381; family UBA1381; genus Ornithomonoglobus. The sequence continues at coordinate 4,996 of CAYMCT010000094.1, read as the reverse complement.
GAGTGATATACGTGTTACCATAAACGGAATTGATACAGACAAATTCTCACCCGATACGGACGACAGCGAGATAAGAAAAGAGCTTGGTATAGCTGATGATGATACTGTTATAGTATACGTCAGCCGTCTTGACGAGTCACGTTCGCTTGTGGCGAAGCAGCTTATTGAAGCGGTTCCGCAGCTTGATAAGGAAATAGACAGTCTTAAGGTAATCGTTGTGGGAGCGGGTGATGATTTTGATAACGTAACCGCAATGGCAAGAAAAGTAAATGAAAAACTCGGAAGAGAATGTATTGTTCTTACCGGTGCGAGAACCGACATAAACAAGCTTGTAGCACCGGCTGATCTGTTCATCGGCGTAAGCCGTGCTGCACTTGAGGCTATGGCGGCAGAAAAACCGGTTATTATAGCAGGTAATGAGGGATATATCGGCTTGTTTGATGAGGACAAGCTGGATGTATCAATTGATACAAACTTCTGTTGTCGTGGCTGTGAGGAAAGTACAACGGAGTTGGTACTTCACGATACTCTCAGATTCTTTGCAATGGACAGTGCGGAAAAAGACCGGCTCGGTAAATACAGCCGCGAGATTATAAAACGTGAATATTCAGTTGAACGTATGGCTGACGATACCGTAAAGGTCTATGAATGGGCGCTTGCAAAGAAAAAGGAAATACTTATTTCAGGATATTACGGGTTCAAGAACAGCGGTGACGATGCACTGCTTATGGCGATACTTGATGATATTAAGCGTTATAAAGAGAGCCCGAATATTGTAGTTCTTTCGGCGGACCCGAGAGAAACGACAAAAAATTACAGAGTAAATGCGATTAACAGACTTAATCTGTTTGAGATAATAAAGCATATGAAAAAAGCTGAGCTGCTGATTTCGGGCGGCGGTACGCTTATTCAGGATTCAACCTCTACTAAATCGCTTATATACTATCTTACGGTTATAAACCTTGCAATAAAGAATAAGCTCAAGGTAATGCTGTATTCAAACGGTATCGGACCTCTTAATAATAAGAGGAATGTACTCCGTGCAAAGAAGGTTCTTGATAAAACCGATGTCATAACCTTGCGTGACCCGGGCGCACTAAGGGTTTTGCAGGATATGGGAGTAACCAAGCCTGAAATACTTGTCAGTGCCGATCCTGTTTTCGGGATGGATTTTGCTGACAGAGAAAAGGGTAAGGAGCTGCTGAAATCATTTAATCTGCCTGCAGAGCGGGTTCTGGGGGTTTCGGTCAGAAAGACAAGGGATACGAGCCCGGCATTTGAGCGAGTCGTTGCGAAAATGTGCGACTACGCAGCTCGTGAATACGGATTCAATATCGTATTTATACCGATGCAGGCTGCGAAGGATGAGGCTATTTCACGCAGTATTATGTCGAGAATGACAGAGCCGGCGTCGATAATTGATAAGCGGCTTAATGTGAGCGAGATAATTTCAGTAGTATCAGCATTGGATATATGTATAGGAATGAGATTACACTCACTCATATATGCCGCAAGCGGCAATGTACCGCTTATCGGAATTGCGTATGATCCGAAAATCAAAAGTTTTATGCGCTATATCGGTCACGATATGTGTCTTGAAGTGAAAACTCTTGATGAAAAATCTGCATCAGATACTGTTGATGCCTGTGTAAAGGATTATGACAGGATAAAGCAGCAGATAGGCGCCCGTTATCAGGAGTTGAAAGAAAAGGCACTTGAAAACGGCCGTATAGCTATTGAGTTGTATGAAAAGGAAGTGTAATTCTTGAAGAATAACGAATCCGGCAAGCGTATGCTCTTGACGGCAGGATTTATGGCGTTTGCTACGTTTGCGGCAAAGGCGCTGGGGTTGGTTCGTGATTCGCTTATGGGTGCGAATTTCGGCACCGGCATAGAAGCCGATGCGTTTATGGCGGCATCAAAGCTGCCCACTACGCTGTTTGATGTGGTGATAGGCGGAGTAATTTCTGCTACGTTTATCCCTATATTCAACGATATACTTACAAAAGAGAATAAAAAAGAAGCAACAACATTTGCGAACAAGTTCATTACAATGATAATTCTTGTTACGCTCATAATTTCGGCTGTGGGAATTGTGTTTGCCGATCCGCTCATAGAGTTTATGGCACCGAATTTCGGAGCTGAAACACATGCTCTTGCGGTAAAGCTGACATCAATAATGTTCCCGATGATAATATTTACGGGTATAGCATTTTCGTTTGTTGGTATTTTGCAGTCATACGGCGAATATAATATACCGTCAATAATAAGTCTGGTATCGAATCTTGCAATAATAATCTATTTTATAGTATTCGGCAAAAGCTTCGGCGTAACGGGTCTTGCCGTTACAATGATAATTTCGTGGTCGCTGCAGGTGATTGTTCAGATACCGTCGCTTGTAAAGCTGAAGTTCAGATACAGACCTGATTTCAGGTTAAAGGACAAGCATATCTGGAGCGCAATACTGCTTGCATTGCCTATGCTGATAAGCACATGGGTACAGCCGCTGTATACATTCGTAAATGCACGCTTTGCATCAGGCACTGAGGGGGCATATTCGTCACTTGAATATGCAAACAGATTGTATATTATTGTAACGGGTGTATTTTCGTTTGTTGTTACAAATCTGATTTTTCCAAAGCTGTCAAGGGCGAATGCCGGTGATAATAAGGCGGAGGCGGATTTGCTCATAATCACATCTCTTAAAGCGATAATAATAGTTATCGCACCGCTTATGGCAGGGCTTATGATACTTTCAAAGCCTGTAACCTCGATAATATACGAGCACGGAGCATTGGAATCCACAGCGGTGGCGGTGGTTGCAAATTCACTTGCCTGCTATGCAACGGGAATGGTGTTCCTTGCGGTTAACGAGATTCTTTCAAAGGCATTTTTCTCAATGAAGGATTCCGTAACGCCTATGGTAACGGCTATAGTGAGTATGATATTTAATGTAGTTTTTGTAAGTGCCGTTTACGTATTTATAAAGAATGATGTTATGAAGCTTACCGGCGGACTTGCACTTGCGGCAGCATTCGGCAGCGTTGTAAACGCAGCCCTTAACGCATTGCTGCTACGCAGAAAGCGTCCTGAGCTGGTTAAGAAAGCAGATGCTGTTACCGTTATAAAGGTAATAATTTCAAGTGCGGTAATGGCTGCTGCGGTATACGGAGTTTACTGTCTTGTATACGGACGTATCGAAGGATTTATGGGCAATATCATAACCTGTGCTGTATGCGGAGCAGTTGGTGTAGCTGTTTATGCTGTTATGTTGATTGCTTTGAAGGTTAATGAGATTATCGGACTTATACCGAAAAAATTTCGGGAAAGGAAAGAAATAGATGAATAGTATTATTATTTCAGCGGTAATATCTTTTTGCAGAGGATTTGCAAAGAAGCTTACTGCAAGTAAAATCTGGGCATTAATCTCGAATATATGCAGTGCCTGCGACCGGGCGTGGAAGCAGAGCGTTATAATGGATTTTCTGAGAGGTAAAGACGAAAAGAGCGGTCTGAGTATATTAATCAGCTGGGTATTCTTTCCGTTTACGGTTCTTGAGTTTATATCAGGAAAGGTTGGAGAATATCTTAAAGTCCGTGTTGAAAAAAGCACGATTTGTGAGGCGGGCAGAGCATACGTTCAGGGATTTATGGCACTTAATATACGGTTTTGGGGTGTTATGGGTCTTGCAATGTCACTTGCGTTTAATATTCTGCACTGTATCAATGGTATGGGGCTGAATAAGTCTGTGCTGATAGTTTCAGTTTTATCCGTGATATGTATATTTATCAAATATAATGCGACAGGCTTTTTCACAACCTCATATGTAGCAGATTTCGTAAAGAAATGTGCAGGTGTGCCAAAGGTTGGATTTGATTTCTATAACGAAGAAAAAGCTTCGTCGGTCACTGCACTTGTTTCAGCAGCAATAATCGGTGTGCTGAGCGGTGCTGTTATGGCGATAATGCCGCTTTACGGAATTTTGATTCCTTTTGCGGTGTTTGGAATGCTGCTGGTTCTGCAGTATCCTGTAACGGGTGTGTATGCGGCAGTGTTTGTTGCTCCGCTTATTCCGTTTTCGTCAATGCCGCTTGCAGGCATTTGTATATGGACAATTTTTTCACTTGTTCTCCATTCGTTGCTTGACAAAGCATTTAAATGGAAGCGTGACGGACTCGGTGCGGCACTGATTCTGTTCCTCACTGTGCTGTTGGTATCGTGCATATTCTCGTTTGCGATGATGTCAAGCCTTGTTGTGTGGGCGATGTACCTGGTGTTTGTGACGTTCTATTTTGCAATTATAAACACAGTAAAAACACGCACACAGCTGTACGGACTACTCAGAGTTCTTGTAATATCGGGTGCATTGGTTGCTTTGTACGGAGTTATGCAGTATGTATTCGGCTGGACAACCACAAATGCGTGGATAGACGAGGAAATGTTCGAGGAAGAAACAATGCGTGTATTCTCAACACTCGGCAATCCCAACGTGCTTGGCGAATATCTGCTTTTGGTTCTGCCTGTATCGGCAGTATTCTTCCTGAAGGATAAAATGAAGAGCTTTTCAAAATGGGTATATCTTGCAGTTACAGGAATAATATTTTTATGCCTTATACTTACACAGTCAAGAGGCTGTTGGCTCGGATTTATGTTCAGCGTAGCGGTGTTTGTGACATTCTACGAGGGAAAGCTGTGGGCTTTGGTTCCGCTTGCGCTATGCGTGCTGCCGTTTGTTATTCCGCAAACTATAGTTGACAGACTTATGAGTATAGGCGATATGAACGACTCATCAACATCGTACAGAGTATTTATATGGATGGGAACATTCGGAATGCTTCGTCATTATATGTTTGGTGGCATAGGAATGGGTGAGGGTGCTTTCAATGAGGTTTATCCGTTATTCTCATATAACGCCATTATAGCACCACATTCGCATAACACATATTTACAGCTCCTTGTAGAGGGAGGTATACCGGCACTGGCTATGTTTATTGC
>CAYMCT010000093.1:0-5710 GCA_964389075.1 uncultured Lachnospiraceae bacterium | reverse complement strand
AACATCGATAGATGAACAGTCACCTGACATTGCTCAGGGCGTAAATGACGGCTTTGAGAACCGTGAGGGCGGTGCAGCTGATGACGGTAACTCAACAGGTGCAGGCGATCAGGGTATGATGTTCGGCTATGCTTGTAACGAAACACCTGAGCTTATGCCTATGCCTATTTCGCTTGCACATAAAATGGCAAAGAAGCTTACAGAGGTACGTAAGGACGGAATCTTAGACTATCTTCGTCCGGACGGAAAAACACAGGTTACGGTTGAGTATGAGGACGGCAAGCCGTTAAGAGTGGATACGGTGGTTGTATCATCACAGCACTCACCTGATGTTGCCATTTCAAAGCTCAGAGAGGATATTATCCGTGAGGTTGTATTGACAACTGTTCCGGCAAATCTTATTGATGAGAATACAAAGTATTATATCAATCCGACAGGTCGTTTCGTTGTGGGTGGACCTAACGGTGACAGCGGTCTTACAGGCCGTAAGATTATTGTTGATACCTATGGTGGCTATGCACGTCACGGTGGCGGTGCGTTCAGCGGTAAGGACCCGACTAAGGTTGACAGAAGTGCGGCTTATGCATCAAGATGGGTTGCAAAGAATATCGTTGCGGCAGGTCTTGCAGATAAGTGTGAGGTTCAGCTTGCGTATGCAATCGGTGTTGCGAAGCCGGTATCAATTCTGGTTGATACATTCGGTACTAACAAGGTTGATGAGGACAAAATTGCAGAGGCGGTTGACAAGGTATTTGATTTAAGACCGTATGCAATCATTGAACAGCTTGATTTGAGAAAGCCTATTTACAGACAGCTCGCAGCTTATGGTCATATGGGTCGTGAGGACTTGGGTGTTGCATGGGAAAAGACAGATAAGGCAGAGGCTTTGAAAAAAGCTGTAGCAGAATAATCGAAAGGGATGAATCAAAATGGCAGAAGGTTGCAGTCATAACTGTTCGTCGTGCGGCGAGGAGTGTGGTTCAAGACAGGAGCCGCAGAGCCTTAAAGTAGAGGGCAATGCTTTTTCGAATATTAAAAAGGTAATCGCTGTAGTAAGCGGAAAGGGTGGCGTAGGAAAATCACTTGTAACATCACTTATGGCAGTGCTCGCCCGCAGAAAGGGAAAGAATGTAGCAATACTTGACGCAGACATAACCGGTCCGTCAATCCCTAAGATGTTCGGAACTACGGAACGTGCAAGTGCCAGCGATGTAGGAATTTTACCGGTTGAATCTGCAACGGGTATAGAGCTTATGTCGGTGAATTATCTGCTCGAGGATGAAACAATGCCGGTATTATGGCGTGGCCCGGTAATTTCGGGGGTTGTAACTCAGTTCTGGCAGGATGTTATCTGGGGCGAGGTTGACTATATGTTTGTTGATATGCCTCCGGGTACGGGTGATGTACCGCTCACAGTGTTCCAGTCACTTCCGATAGACGGAATAATAGTTGTAACATCGCCGCAAGAGCTTGTGGGAATGATAGTTGAAAAGGCTGTGAATATGGCAAATATGATGGATGTGCCGGTGCTTGGTCTGGTAGAGAATATGTCATATTTTGAATGTTCTGACTGCGGAAAGCAGCATAAGATTTTCGGCGAGAGCAATATAGAGAAAATTGCTGCGAAGTACGGTGTAAAGCACATTGCAAAACTGCCTATCCGACCTGAGATTGCGGCGGCAGCTGATGCAGGCTGCATTGAAAAGCATGACGTAAGTCAGTTAGATGAATTGCTTGAAACATTATAAAAGAAATAAAAGGTGTTGCTCTGTTTGCAACACCTTTTTAGGTTAAAACATTCTGTATACACCCATAACCTTGCCTAAAATCTCTACATTATCCGATATAATCGGCTCCATAAAATCATTTTCCGGCTGAAGGCGGTAATGTCCGTTTTCCTTGTAGAAGGTTTTGACCGTAGCGTCACAACCGTCAACCAATGCAACTACAATATCGCCGTTGTATGCGGTGTTCTGACGCTCCACAATAATATAGTCGCCATCAAGAATTGCGGCATTTATCATTGATTCGCCGCTTACCTTGAGCATAAATATTTCCTTATTTCCTACATATGACATAGGGATAGGGAACTGTCCTTCAAGCTGCTGTACTGCGGTTATAGGTACACCTGCTGTAATTTTGCCGTATACGGGAACTTCAAGGTAATCTTCACGCTGAGGCAGTGCAGTATCTTCACTGTCCTTTGGCGTGTAGTTTATAAGTCTCATACACCGGTTCTTTGTAGAAGAACGCTCTATCATACCTGCGGCTTCAAGCTTGTTCAGCCTTGCGTGAACTGTTGCGGGTGAGTTAAGATTAACCGCCGTACATATTTCTCGTACTGTCGGAGGATATCCGCAGAGCTGAATCTGCTTATATATAAAATCAAGTATTTCGTGGTCTTTATCAGTTATTTTCAACATTAAAATCACTTCCTTCGGTACAATTATATCACATCTTTTTCAAAAAGTCAAACATATGTTTGTATTTTTGAAAATCTTTTAAAAATCTCACAAAAAAGTATTGATTTTTTGTGGTGAATATGATAGAATAAACCATTTGACATTTGAGGCAAATTATGTTATAATATTATCAGGTAGTAATTGGTAGGAATATATCCGGTTTACATATGAATCGGTTTTTTTCCTTGAGAAGGAGCGGTAAAAGCATGTATAGTATCGGAGATAAGGTTGTTCACCCCATGCACGGTGCCGGAATCATCAAAGATCAAAAGAAAATAATGCTTTCAGGAGTTGAGCGGGACTATTACGTTGTATGCTTTGCTGTGGGAAGTATGATTTCTGACATTCCTGTTGATGGTTGTGAAAAGATAGGAATAAGAGAGGTTATTACAAAAGAAGAAGCTAAAAAGGTTCTTGAGTATTTTCATACTCTTGATATCGGAGATGATGTTAACTGGAATAAACGTCAAAGGGACAATATAGCTAAGCTTAAATCGGGCGACATATATAAGGTTGCCGGAGTTCTTAAAGAGCTTATGTGCCGTGAAAAACGCAAGGGACTGTCTACCAGTGAAAGAAAAACTCTTTGCTCGGCAAAGCAGATAATTATGAGTGAACTTATATTGTCTGAGGTTGCCGGTGAAAATGACATACAGCTTATTCTGGACGATTCGGTTGCGGAAGCTGTAGGGATTCAAGAATAAAAAAAGGGGCCGGCGAGGATTAGTCTGCCCCTTTTTGCGTTGAAAGGCAGTGTGATTTATATGATTTCTGCTATAATAGTTGCAGGTGGACAAGGAAAAAGAATGGGGGCAGGTTTTAATAAACTGTTTCTGGAGCTGTGCGGTAAAGAGATTATCGCTCACACGTTATCGGTATTTGAGAATTGCAGTGAAATCAACGAAATTATACTTGTAACCGGAGCTGCTGATAAAGCACGTATGTGTGAGATTATCGAACGTGACGGTCTGAAAAAAGTGGCTGCCGTTGCGCAAGGCGGAAAAGAACGCAGTGATTCGGTATTTAACGGCTTGATGGCAGCAAACGGAGATATTGCTGTTATACATGACGGTGCGAGATGTCTTGTTACTGACAAAGAAATAAAAGATGTAATCAGAGATGCAAAAAAATACGGCGCTGCGGCATTGGGCGTCAAGGTTAAGGACACATTGAAGGCAATTGATGAAGAAGGAAAGATAGTTGCGACAATAGACAGGGAAACAACTATTCAGATTCAGACCCCGCAGGTGTTTAAGCTGGCAGAGATTAAAGAGCTTCATACCCGTGCGGCGGAAGCCTGCGCTGTAGTGACAGACGATTGTTCTGTTTTTGAGCTGTATGGAAAATCGGTGTATATAACCTTGGGTGAATATGAAAATATAAAAATAACAACCCCGGGAGATATAGCGATAGGTGAAAGAATAATTGAGCAAAGGAGAAACGGACTATGAGAATTGGATTTGGCTATGATGTGCATAAGCTTACAGAGGGCAGAAAATGTATAATCTGCGGCGTGGATATTCCGCACGATAAGGGACTTTTAGGGCATTCTGATGCCGACGTGGCAATACATGCACTGTGTGACTCGCTTTTAGGCGCGGCGGCTATGGGCGATATAGGCAAGCTCTTTCCTGACAGTTCTGCGGAATTTAAGGATATTGACAGCAGGGTTCTCCTTCGTGAGGTGGTAAAAAGGCTTCATGAGTCAGGGTTTTCTGTGGGGAATACGGATATAACTATTGCTGCACAGAAGCCAAAACTGTTGCCTCATATTGAGAAAATGCGTCAGAATATGGCAGAGGATCTGCAAATAGACATAAGCTGTGTTAATATTAAAGGCACTACCACTGAAAAGCTTGGCTTTGAGGGACGTGAAGAGGGAATAAGTGCATATGCTGTTTCGCTTATTAATTGATTAATGAAAGGATACCAAATACATTGAATATTTACGATTTTGACAAAACAATTTATGACGGAGATTCAACAGCGCATTTTATAAAATACTGTGCTAAGAGATTTCCGAAGACATTTATAACTCTTATACCGACAGCCTGGGCGTTTCTGCTGTATATTATCGGGATATATTCGAAAACTCAATTCAAGGAGAAAATGTACAGATTCCTTAAATACATTCCGGATATAGATTCGGTTCTTGAAGAATATTGGGACAAGCACGAAAAGAATATTCTTGATTACTATAAAAAACAGCACGATGAAACGGATATAGTTATATCCGCATCGCCTGAATTTCTGCTTGAACCGATATGTAAAAGGCTCAATATAAAAAGGCTTATTGCATCACGGGTCGACAGGCATACCGGAAAATATACGGGTGAAAACTGCTGGGGAGAGGAAAAGGTTTTAAGGCTTAAGGATAAATACAACATAGACCGTTGTGATGAATTCTATTCTGACAGCTACAGTGATACGCCGCTTGCATTGATTGCGGATAAAGCGTATATAGTAAGGAGAAACGACCTTTCGCCGTGGGATGAGTATCAGGAAAGCAGAGGCGAAAAATTCCGGCATATGTTCTTTTCAGCCGAGTTTTTTATGTTCCTTGCGGTAGGCGCTGTGAACACGCTGAGTAACGTGTTGTTTTCGGGGATATATTCTTTGTTTATACCAAACACGACTGTTGCATTCCTGCCGGGCTATATTACATCTAATATAACGGCATATCTTCTGAACAGCTTTCTCACATTCAAGGCACGTCTGAGCTTTGTGAGATATATAAAATTCTTTATATCATATATACCGAACTTTGTTATTCAGACATTGATTGTGTATTTGTTTGATAAATTCACAGATTTCCCGGGCATAGTGGCGTATATAGCGGCGGCACTTATAGGTATACCTGTTACATTTATTCTGATGAAGATATATGCGTTCAGGAACGAAAAATAAATTGTGCAAAATAAACACAAATTTGATAAATTTTTATCGAAGATGATTATTTTGCGAAAAAGTGAACAAAATTCATAATAGTGCTTGCAAAATATAAAATTTTGTTATAAAATATACTTATATAAATATGCCTTAAAGGCAATTAAAAAGGAGATTACTAATATGTACAACAAGTTAACTGTAGAAGACATTGAAGTAAAGGGCAAAAAAGTCCTTGTAAGATGTGACTTTAACGTTCCGCTTAATGATAAGCAGGAAATTACAGATGAGAACAGAATCGTGGGTGCACTCCCGACAATCCAGTATCTCATTGATAACGGTGCAAAGGTTATTCTTTGCTC
>CAYMCT010000092.1:0-5746 GCA_964389075.1 uncultured Lachnospiraceae bacterium | reverse complement strand
ACGGGGCGTTCTTTAAAGGACAGGATGTTGTTGTAATCGGCGGAGGAAATACTGCTATGGAGGATGCTTTGTACCTTGCACAGTCCTGTGAACACGTTTTCATAATGAACCGCTCCAAGAAATTCAGAGCATCAAAGGTTTTACAGGACAAGGTATTTGCAAATGAAAAGATAACCGTATATACTGATATGGTAGCGGAGGAGTTTGCCGGCAACGGCAGGCTTGAAAGAGTGATAGCCGTGAATACTGTAACCGGCGAGCGTGGATTTATAAATGCAGCCGGAGTTGTAATCGCAATAGGCATTGCACCTGATAATACATTGGCAAAAAAATGCGGAACAGAGCTTTGTGAGCTTGGTTTTATCAAGACAGATATGTATCTTGGTACTAGCATTAGCGGTATATATGCTGCAGGCGATTGCAGAGTATCGCCGTTAAGACAGATTGTAACAGCGGCGGCAGACGGAGCCGTTGCCGCAACAAGCGCAATTAATTATATATTGCAGAACTAAAGGGGGAAACCTTCCTGTGAAAATGATTAAAAATGCCCGCATTATAACGATGGCGGGTCAGGAAATAGAAAACGGAGTAATTGTATTTGATGAAAAAATACGGTTTATAGGAACAGAATACACCGGCAACATAGATGAGGTCTTTGATGCGGCAGGCAATGTGGTTGTTCCGGGACTTATTGATTCCCATTGTCACGTAGGCTTGTTTGGTGATTCGCTTGGTTTTGAAGGTGCTGATGCTAACGAGGACAGCGATCCGGTAACACCGCAGCTTCGGGCGATAGACGGCATTAATCCTCAGGACAGAGCATTTCGGGAGGCAAGAGGTGCAGGCGTTACAACCGTTGTAACCGGTCCGGGCAGTGCAAATGTAATCGGTGGTCAGTTTGCGGCGATAAAAACTGACGGAATCTGTGTTGATGATATGATTATAAAAGCTCCGTGTGCGATGAAAATGGCTCTGGGAGAAAACCCCAAAACTGTATATAATGAAAAGAGTCAGGCACCTATGACGAGAATGGGTACAATCTCACTAATCAGAGAAACTCTTTTTAAAGCAATTAACTACCGTGACGCACTTGATAAATATAACAAGGACAGCGAAGAAAATGAGCGTCCGGAATTTGATATAAAGCTTGAAGCGATGCTCCCGGTAATAAACAGGGAAATTCCTGTAAAAATACACGCACACCGTGCAGACGATATATGCAGTGCAATCCGTATCGCAAAGGAATTTGATATAGATGTAACGGTAGAGCATTGTTCAGATGGTGATACCGTCGCCGACATACTGGAACGTGAAGGTGTTGCAGTAAACTTAGGCCCTACTCTTACCGATAGAAGCAAGCCGGAGCTGAAAAACCTGTCATTTGAAACGTACAGAAATTTGTCAGACCGGGGACTTAGCGTTTCGATAATAACAGATCATCCTGAAATAACAATAGAAAATCTGCCGCTGTGTGCGGCACTTGCTGTGTCACACGGTATGGACAGAGAAAAAGCATTGCAGGCGATAACTGTAAATGCGGCAAAGAACAGCGGAATTTCAGACAGAGTTGGCTCGCTGGAGGTTGGTAAGGATGCGGATATTGCAGTATTTACGTCCGTACCGGTAGAATATAATGCCAAATGTGTTATGACATTTATAAACGGAAACCGGGTGAGATGAGTTTCTGAGTAACAATACTGAGGAGGATTGGTATGGCTATTAAGGTAAAGGAAACGGGATTTGGAATCTGGAAGCTGTGCGCAGCTGTGATTGCGGCAGTGGTGGTTATCGGAATAATTATTTACGGTGTTGTCCTGAGCGATAGCAGCGGTGTAGACTTAAGTGAGGACGTCACAATAGAGATTGTTCAGGGTTCAGGCTCGGCAGTGGTGTCAGAAATGCTTAAAGATCAGGGAATTATTAAATATCCGTTTGTGTTCAAGCTTCAGTCTAAGGTGGGCGGATATGACGGTCAGTATATGCCGGGTATGGTAACAATCCGTAACGGTATGAGCTACGAGGAGATTCTTGACCAGCTTGTTACTGTAAACCGTGATGCCGTTCACGTGGTAATACCTGAGGGCTATGAGGCAAAGCAGATTGCAGAAACACTCAAAGAGGCAAGAATTCCGGGAGCGGACGGATTTATGGAGGCACTCGACCCGTCACTTTATGACTACAAGTTCCTTGAAAACCTGCCTGAACGGGAAATAAAGCTTGAGGGATACCTTTTCCCTGCAACATACGAAATTCCGGCATCGTACACTGCTCAGGATATTGTAAATCTGATGCTCAAAACATTCGACAGCAAATTCGTACAGGAGTATTATGACAGAGCAGCAGAGATGGGAATGAGTGTCGATGAGGTCATTACTATGGCATCAATCATTGAGCGTGAAACGAACGCAGATTCGGAACGTGCCAAGGTTTCAGGCGTATTTTATAACAGAAAAAATTCAGGAATGAAATTCCAGTCTTGTGCAACCGTTCAGTATATTCTGGGTGAAAGAAAGCCTGTGCTTTCAATCTCTGATACACAGATAGATTCTCCGTATAATACATATGTATACGCAGGTCTGCCGATAGGTCCTATAAGTAACCCGGGCGAGGAGTGTATAAAAGCGGCATTATATCCGGAGGATACTGATGCGTATTACTTCTGTCTGAGCAAGAGCGGCGAGCATATCTTCTCAACAACCTACGAAGACCACGTAAAGGCAATGGAATCTAATGATCTCACAATGAACGTAGATGCCTCTGCCGTAGCAAATGAAGATTCAAAGAAATAATATGGATTACGATTTAAATGCAATTGTTACACCGTTTGTAACATCATATATACGGGAAAAGACAGTGCAGAACAATGAAACACTTCTTAAACTCGAAAAATATGCAGAAGAAAACAATGTGCCGATAGTCGAGCCGGAAACGGCTCGGCTGCTTTTGGTTCTTACGAAGCTCATACGCCCGAAACGTATTCTTGAGGTGGGCTGTGCAATCGGCTACAGCTCTATTCTTATGTCGCAGGCTTTGGCGGAGGGCGGAGAAATTATAACCCTCGAATACGATAATAAAATGGTAGAAACAGCACGAAAAAACGTAAAAGAAGCAGGACTTGAAGCTACAATCCACGTAATCGAAGCAGATGCAAAAGACTATCTTTCGTATATAGAGGGCGACGAAAGCTTTGATATCGTGTTCCTTGACGGACCGAAGGCTCATTATTTGTTTATGCTTGACGATGCTGTAAGATTATTGAAGCCGGGAGGACTCCTTATTTCAGACAATGTCCTTTTCAAAGGAATGACGGCTGACGATGACCATTTCGCACGCAGAAAGGTGACAATAATTAACAGACTAAGAGAATATATAGATGCATTAATGAGCCATCCACAGCTTGACACCTCGCTCTTATCGCAGGGCGACGGAGTGACGTTATCTGTAAAAACCGTATCGGATACAGAAAGATTCGGATACTAAAAGGGGAAAGTATGAAGGCATTACACGTAAACTGGACAAAGCCGAGAATTTATAATACCGGCAGCTTTTTTGTGGAGGATTTTGATATTCTTACCACTATATTATCTGCATTAAAATGGCGCGAGCATAATGGAGAGATAAAGCTTATAACCGACAGTACAGGTCTGGAATTCTACAAATCACGGGGTATGTGTGGTATATGGGATGAGTTTGATACATCACTTGACAGTGTGCCTGACAGCATAAACCCGACGGTGTTCTGGGCAGCGGGCAAGCTGTTTGCGTTGGCAAACAATCCGGCACCGCTTGCGATGCTTGATACTGATTTTATTGTATGGGATAAGCTTGCTTTCGATAATTTAGATGATTTAGCAGTTATTCATAGCGAGGACATTTATCCTGATGTGTATCCTGATATAAATTGTTTCAAAATGAAGACCGACTACATTTTTGATCCTGAGCTTGACTGGCGTATGCGACCGCTCAACTGTGCATTCTATGTAATAAAAAACAGCGACTTGAAAAAAGCTTATACAAATGAAGCGATAAAATTTATGGAGAACACAGCCGGTGATGATAGGCTGATATATATGGTGTTCGCAGAACAGCGGCTGTTGTCGATGTGTGCAAAGCGAATGGGCATAGAAGCAACTGAGATTTCAAATCTTGACAGACTTTTCAGGGATGGAGAACGCTATTTCACACATACGTGGGGAATGAAACAGCAGATGCGGGAAAATGCAGATTTAAGGGCAGATTTCTGCCGTCGCTGTATTGACCGTATAAGACGTGATTTCCCTGATTATGCGGAAATGCTGAAAGGCATAGACGAGCTAAAGGGATATTTGTAAGGAGCAAAGAGATGGACAAGAAAAAAACATTACTTGTAATTTGTGCTTGTATTGTTCTGTTTTTCGGAGTGCTGTTCGGGCTGTATAAAATTATTGTAACACCAAAGGTAATTGTGGGTTTAGCACTAAACAACGCAATGGAGGATATAGCAAAAACAACCGATTTTTTTGTTGACAGTGATGAAAAAGAGGTTGTAGAGCGGGTTATAAAAAACGGCGGCAGTCTGACTATGAACAGTACCGTTTTAAAATCTAAATATATTGAAGGTGCAGAGGCAACCATAACAAGTAACAGCGATGGAGTATGTTCGGTAACGGAAATCGAGTTTAATGAATATCTGAAGATAGAAACATATAAGGATGCGGAACGGATTCTTGTAAGTACACCGTTGTTTGGCGGTGGATTTGAAATAAAGCTTGAAGATTTGGAGGGGGCGATTGAAAACTCTGTTTTCAGGGATAAAACAGAAGCTTCGCCTGAGACAATGGCGGCATCGGCTGTAGTTGCATATATATCAGAGGGCGTCAGTGCAGAAAAGTTTTACAGTCATAATATGGAAGAGCTTCAGGCTATTACAGATAGCGTTAAGGTTGAAAAAAACGGCAAAAGCTCGGTAATGACCGGAAGTAAAACTAAAAAAGCAGACGAATACACTGTTCATCTTTCACGTGATGATATGGATAGTATTGTTGCTATGCTCAAGGCTTATGTAACCGGATTCGGAATAGACGAAGCAAATGCAGAGGCTGTATTGAGCAGTCTTGTTGATGAGTGTGATATTGTATTTAAAATCAAAAATCTTGAATTGTATGAAATTTGTATAAATACATCAGGAACCGAAAGGGTAATTGCATTCACAGGTACAGGCAACAGATTTGACAGTATATTTTATTATGAAAATGACGACATAGAGAATGCCGTAAAACGGTATCACGACAGACGGGGCAACAATATAACTGAAAAGATATCTGTAGGAGATAAAACAGTTCTTTTTGTTGAAAGAGGTAAAGACAAAACAGATATTCGTATCGGTAGTGGCAGTAACCCATTTGTGATTTCGGCTTCGGGCAAGAACGTAGGCGACTATTATTTCTCGTACCGTAGCTTTGAGTTCGGAATTGAGGACAGATTCATAATAACCTCCGACCTGTACGTGTCAGAGGATTATGACGAGGAGTTCTCGTTTGATAAATCAGGTGAATATATAGACCTTTTCGGAATGACCGAAAGTGACTGGAAAGCTGTAAGCGGTGTTTTGCTTAGCGGAATAAATTTGTTTAAATGATATTTCACTTGATTTTCACGTAAAAGTGTGGTAGAATATTTACTGAAGTAAGCTGGGCAATTGCGTACAGAAATGTATGAGGAAAGTCCGGGCTCCACAGGGCAGGATGCCTGCTAACGGCAGGTGGAG
>CAYMCT010000091.1:0-5800 GCA_964389075.1 uncultured Lachnospiraceae bacterium | reverse complement strand
CACCTGCATATCTGTTTACACGGTATGATGTTTCGATTGATGAAATCTTAACAACATCACCCGTCTGAGGTGCGTGAATCATATTACCGTTTCCTACATAAATACCAACGTGGTTTACTCTGCCACCGCTTGCGAAGAATACCAAATCGCCCGGTAACAAGTTCTCACGGCTTACATACTTACCTGCATTTCTCTGTGATGCCGCTACTCTCGGCACTGAAATGCCGTTAGCTCTGCATACATACTGTACAAGACCGCTGCAGTCAAAGCCTCTCGGACTTGTTCCGCCCCATACATAAGGTACACCAAGATACTTCATAGCAGAATTAACTATCGCCTGACCGTTACCCTTTACCTTTGATGATACAGCGTTATTTGTTGAATAGTTCAATGATGATTTTTTCGCATTCTGCTTAGCAAGTGCTTCCTGACGTGCTTTTTCAGCCTTTTCCGCAGCTATCTTCTTGATTGCTGTGTGAACATCGTTTTTCTCAACCCATTCGCCTGTAGTAGTAAGGCCTGTGTTGACTACATAACCTTCCTTATATTCATTTCCATAAAGAATTTTTATATAGTTCGCCTGAGAATCTACTATAATTACATTCTCACCGTTAAGGATTGTGCCAAGACTTTCAGCCTCTGTGCTGCCCGATTTACGGATAATAAGTCCGCTCTCCTCGGTAACTGTTGCCTTTTTATAGTGGTCGTACTGCTTAGCAGCTTCTTCCGCTACAGCCTTGTCTAATGTGATTAAATCCTTTTTAATGTAGCCTGATTTATCATTAACCTTAACCTTGTACCAACCGTCTGTGCTTTCAAGGATTTCAACCTGATCTGCACCGCTTATTGTTCCTGCTGATTCTGCTGAATCACCAGGTGTTACTTTAAGCTCTCTGGTACCCGTAACTCTTGCATATCCTAATGTTAGATAACTTTTTTCAGCTATCGCCTGTTCTGTAGCTTCGTCGATCGGCTCCTCTGCAACTGCTTCAACTACATCTTCCTCTGTGCTTGTAAGTGCCACAGCAACTGTTCCTGATTCGTTCTCTGTAGTTGTAATCGATATGCTTTCTATTTCATTAGCAGTAGTGAGTTTCATATTCCTTTCAAGCTTCTTTGCCGACATATCCGACACCTGAAAAAAGCTAAGCGTTCCTACCATCGCAATAGCAGCTATTCCAATGATAGTGTGCTTTAAATTTCGCATTATTAAAAACCTCCTAAATTTCGTAATATTTCCAAGATAACTTTTATGTTACTTTTTTTGCATAAATGTTACCGAATTATTACACGATAAATTATACACCATTTTACATAGCTTGTCAACCTTTTTTCAGAAAAAAACGCAATTATTGTAACATTCTTGCAATTATACCGACATATTTTGTAACTTCGCTGTAACATTTTAACGTCATTTTGTTCTATTTTTGTAATTTATTTCCATTTTTATCCTTATTTTTCAAATTTTAGGCTTAATTGTTACAAATTTGTTACACCAACTTTTCAGTACGGTTTCATATTATTATCTGCTGCAACAAATAAAAACTGTATTGAAATCCATTTTTGCATATGTTATAATATAAGTAAAAACTAATGATAAGGATTGCGTATATGAGATTTTCACCTGTTGCCCTTGCGGCGTACATTGTTACATCAATATACTGCACAGCACACTTTGGGTTCAGCATAGCTTTTTGTATATGTCTTTTAATATTATTTGTAATATATTCCGCAATCAAACGCAGAATAGACCTTGTATTACTTATTATGCTTCTGTCAGTCATAGCCGGCAGCGTGTCATATACAATTTCATCATCCGAGCTGATGCACAAATCAGTCAGATATATTGATAAGGAAGTTTCCGTTTCCGGGGTAACCACATCATCAGCACAAGAGAGCGGAAGTAATTACAGATATACTTTTCACATCAAAGCTCTTACCGCAGATAATATTACCGTAAAGCTTAATGACACTATTATGCTTACCACACCCCAAAAGCTCAGCTGCGGAGCAAGCATTACAGCAACAGGAACACTTAAAGATTTTAATGAGCAAATGAACGAAAACGGCTTCGATATGGCAAAATATTATAAATCCCAAAACATATTTGCCCGAATATATTCCGAAGAAATATCCGAAAGCACGCCGCTTACAGTAATTACGCCCACTATCATATGCGGAAAATTCCGTGAGTGGGTAGATAGCTTCATATATAAATACTATTATGGTGACGGTGCGGCAGTGCTTTCAGCTGTGCTCACCGGTAACACGCATCATTTTTCAGATGAGTTTGATGCCGTTCTGAACCGCACAGCTTTTAAACACCTGTATCATCCTGCTTTTCTTCATATATTAATAATATCATTTCTGTCAGGTCTGCTTACAGGGGTTGTTCCGAACAAGGCGCGGAACATAGCAGTAGCTGTAATACTGCTTGCGTATGCAATGCTCAACTGTGCACAGCTTGGTTTTACCCGATGCCTGATAACAGCTGCACTGATGATATTTTTCCGTATCAAAAACGGAAGCGCACATTATCCTGATACGATTGCATGGATTGTTACCGCTGTCGCATTATCAATGCCGACTATGGTATTTAATACAGGTTTTATACTTTCGGTTTCAGCAGGTGTTATTATGTGGGCATTTCTGCCCTACTTTATAAAAAGGCTTGCCGTAATGCCGAAAAGCGTACGGAAAACAGCTGCAGCAATAACCGTATGTACTTTTATATATACACCGGTTTCGCTGTTCTTTTATAACAGAGTTTGCATATATACTCTGATTATGCCGTTTATAACTATACCTCTCGTTCTGATTGCACTGACTGCTTCGCCGGTTGTTTTTACAATGCTGTCACTGCTCGGTACAGCGATGCCGATAAAGCCGTATCTTGACGGGGCAGTGCTCGCTTTGCTGAAGTTACCTGAATTTATATATAAGCTTCCGTTATCGCAAATTATAATCCCTTCACCTACGCCGTCAGGGAAGCTGCTTGTAATATGCTTATTGCTTCTGGTTTATTACCACATTAACAACCAAAAACAGCGACAATACGTTTTTGCCGCACTTGCAAGCGGATTTATTATATCCCTTACCTGTTCGGCAATACTTAAAGCAGGCACAACGGATTTTATATTTGTAAACGTAGGTCAGGGTGACGGTGCCGTTATACATACCGCATACAAAACAACGGTGCTTATTGACGGCGGCGGAGGCTCAGGCTATTCCGACTACAACCCCGGCGAAACAGTCTATCTGCCCTATCTTGAATCAAAAGGCTATTCAGATATTGACGCTGCATTCATTACACACTTCCACAGCGACCACGCACAGGGAATAATTGCAGCCATCGAGAATCTGAGGGTAAAAAATGTTTTTGCTCCCGCCCCCGATGCTGACTGGGATGACGAAGAATTTTCGCTTATGGAACAGACCGAGGCTGCCGCACGCAAAAACGGAACCACCGTTAATTATATATCAGAAAATACAGAGCTGAGCTTTGACGGCGGACTGACGGTTTCCGTATATGCACCTGACGATGTTATTGTGTTTAGCAAGGACGATAACGATTCGTCACTGCTTATAAAAGCCGAGTACAGGAACACAAGTGTTCTGTATACAGGCGATATGACCGCTTATGCTGAGAATGAATATATGCGGCAAGGCATAGACCTTTCATCAGATATACTTAAGGTTGCACACCACGGCTCTGCAACATCTACCACACCGGAATGGGTAAACGCTGTTAATCCCGAATACGCAATCATAAGCTGCGGTCTTGACAACGTATATGGGCATCCCAAGCCGCAAACTATAGAAAATCTTAAAGGGATACCGGTTCTACGCACAGATATGCAGGGAGATATAAAAATAACTGCCGGTAAGAACGGTATAAAAAGAATAACTACACTGAAATAAGGAGATATTATGGCTGCTAAAAAGAATGACATCGCAGAGCTCAAGGCTCAGTTAAAAGAAGAGAAGCTTCAAAAGCTGTACATTTTTTACGGCGAAGAAGAATATCTCAAAGAATTTTATATAAAAAAAATTGAAGAGCTTGTGCCTGATGCAGGGCTTGAGGAGTTTAACAGAATACTCATTTCCGGTACAGTCGATTACAGCGAATATGACAACGCCTGGGAAGGTATGCCTATGATGACAGACAAGCGCTTGCTTATAATACGTGACAGTAATATTTTTACCACACGCCGCAGCGGTGGCATTGTGCCGCCAAACGATAGCCAGAAAACATTCTGGACAGAAAAATTCAAGCATCTATCAGACGACACCGTGGTAATATTCTGCGAGAAGAATGTTGACGCACGCAGTGCGCTCTTCAAAACAGCGAGCAAAGAAGGATTTGCAGTTAAATGCGAATATATGTCCGTTCCCGACCTCAAAAACTGGGTAATTAAACGTGCATTAAACGAAAAAATAAAAATTGACGATAAAACAGCAGAATATCTTGTATCAGTTATCGACCCGGGACTAAACAACCTTGAACACGAGCTTGATAAACTAATTCACTTCTGTGACGGCATCATTTATAAATCTGATGTTGACAGAGTCGTTTCAAAAGCATTACAGGTTCAGATTTTTGATATAACCGACGGCATAACCGAAGGAAATGCACAAAAAGTTTTTTCTATAATTAACAGTATGAAAACACAGAAAGAAAGTGCGTTCGGCACACTCTACCTTATATATTCAAATGTAGAAAAAATGCTCAGAGTAAAGCTTTCGGGAACAACAAACAAAGCAGAGGTTGCAAAGCTGCTCTCCACCTCTCCGTGGCTTGCGGAGAGATATCTAAGGAGTGCTGCCTCCTTTGATACTGCAGCATTAACAAGGTTAGTAACCCGTGTTCCTGAAATTGACTATGAAATCAAAAACGGCACAATAACTGACTGGCAAGCATTAGAGCAGTATATCTTTGAAGCTTTGAATTACCGTAGCAATGGAGGCAAATGATGAGTATAGAAAAAGTAATTTTCGATATGGACGGGCTTATCTTTGACAGTGAGCGTTTGTTTATGCGTGAGCTTGGTGCAGTTATGAAAGAATACGGCTACACGCTTACCGAAGAAAACTATAAAAAAATGCTCGGCTTTACCAAAGATGCACTCTACAGTATGGCAAAAGATATGTACGGCGAAGACTATCCGCATTATGAAATAAGTGCCAAAGCACGTGAACGTGTGGATAAAATCGCACTCGCAAACGGTATGCCTATAAAGGACGGAATACAGGAGCTTTTGAATTTTCTGAACAAAAAAAATATCCCCTGTGTTGTAGCCTCGTCCACACACAGAGAATATGTTGAGCTGTACCTGAAAACATCAGGTATTGCAGAATTCTTTTCCGAAATAATCGGCGGAGATATGGCAGAGCGTTCCAAACCCGAGCCGGATATTTTCCTTGTTGCTTTGGGTGACACACCGCCGCAGAAAGCACTCGTGCTTGAGGATAGCAGAAACGGAATCATTGCCGCACACAAAGCAAATATACCCGTTATATGTATTCCCGATATGACCTGCCCTGACACAGAAACAAAATCACTGCTGCTGGCAGTGGCAGACTCTGCTTATGATGTTATTGAATATATCAGATAAATCCGTTTACTTTTACGAGGTATATCAATAACGTAAGAGTAAATGCCGACATCAGTGTCGTTGTAACAACCACACTCGATGTCAGAACTCCGTCATTGTTCATATTTTTTGCCATTATATAGCACGAAGGAGTTGTCGGTGAGCCAAGCATTATAAGAAATGCCATAAGCTCCCGGTTGCGAAAC
>CAYMCT010000090.1:0-5963 GCA_964389075.1 uncultured Lachnospiraceae bacterium | reverse complement strand
TCACCTTGTTCGGAAACGCACATGGGCGTGACCAAAGCGTTATCCTCCTATGCCCCGCCGCAGGCGTGCGCCGTAGGCGCTTTGTTCCTTACGTAAAATCGTGTCGGTATTCAAGCGGCTTTTGCCCGGTCTGTTTTTTGAACTGTGTAATAAAATTGCTTGTATCTGAAAATCCGCACAGTTCGGCAATTTCTGCAACAGTTTTGCTGGTTGTTCGAAGCATAGTTTTTGCCGCTGTGATTCTGTAGTTTGTAAGATAGTGATATGGAGTAACTCCCATTGTACGCTTGAAACGGCGTATAAAATGGTATTTTGAAATGTGTATAAGGTTAATCATATCATCAATCATTATTGGCTCAGAATAGTTGTTTTCAATGAACGCTATTACAGTTTTTATTTCCTCAGCTGCGTCTTTTTTTTGATTGATTTCTTCTTTTTTCAAAGATGCACAATACATTGAGTTGAGCAATGAATGCAGCTTCAAAGAAATATCTATATAAGTTTTAATATCGTTTATTATTATTTTATCTATTGCTGATGTAATCTTGCTTCTGAAATTATCGGTGTATTCCATATTTATTGCACATACAGAATTATCGGGATAGATTGCTTCAAACATAGTAGTGATAGCAGAGCCGTTAAAATGTATCCATAAGAAATCCCAGCTGTCAGCTTGTGAAAAATATTCGTGTGCTATGTGACAATCTATAATAACAGCGTGATCGCGGGGGAGTTGAATAGTTATGTTACCTGTTTTTATACAACCCATACCGCTGCAGGTATATAAAAGCAAAAAGCTGTCGTGAAAATCTCGTGACACCATATAATCCGAATCTACAGAAAAATGTCCTGCCTCGGCAATATAGAACGGCAATTGCTGAGCAAAAACCGTTGGGGTAGCTGTTATCCATAGAGAATTTTCAGAAAGCTTTCCTTCGAATTTATCCATTTGTTTATACCTCGCTTTTGTAATCTTGAGAATAGTATATCACAAGAATAAAAATATTGCAATAGCACGATATAAACTGGAGCTTTAAGCAAAAAACACAGCAAAGGCTGTGTTTTTTCAAGTTTATCTTTCCATTTTCCAGAACTGAACACTGTACGGCGGCAACTCGCTGCCGCCGCCAAAATCATGAGTTGTACCTGTAATTAATTCATCTGCCATACCACAGCCTGCGTCAAAATGACAGGTTACGCTCTCTGAGTCAGCATTTATTGCAATTAGGATGCGTTCGTTGTCTGTTTTTCGTTCAAATATACAGTGCTTGTTTTGCAATACAACACTTCTGAATGAGCCGTTCTGCAAAGCGTCACTGTTTTTGAATATTTCTGCAAGCTTTGCTATAAGCTCAGTAAGCTCTGTCTTTTCAGGCTTTTCAATGCACGGACGGAGTGACGGATCGCCGTTTTGTTTTTCACCTTTGGTGCCGAATTCACTTCCGTAGTAAATGCAAGGTATACCCGGCATACCGAACATCATACCGTAAATAAGCGGCAAATGCTTTTCATTTGTAAGCACGCTTGCAACTCGTGTAACATCGTGATTATCAACGAAGTTCAGAAGATGCATACCACGGCATACACACCAGTCCTCTGAGCCGAACATTCTCTGTATTGAGTGTATAATCTCAAACATATTCATCGAGTTAAATGATGAATACAAGCCCTTATAGCACTGATAATTGGTACAGGAGTGCATCATTTCGTTATTTACTCGCTGTGAATAGTCACCGTGCAAGAGCTCACCTAAAATCAGGAATTCAGGCTTTAAGCCCTCTGTGAATCGACGAAGGGTCTTTAAGAAATCAAGCTCAAGGCAGTATGCGACATCAAGACGAAGTCCGTCTATGTCAAACTCATCTACCCAAAACTTAACTGCATTCAATAGATGCTCTACTACAGCAGGGTTACGAAGATTAAGCTTTACAAGGTCATAATTACCCTCCCAGCCTTCGTACCACAAGCCGTCGTTATAGTTGCTGTTGCCGTCAAAATTTATATTAAACCAATCCTTGTACGGTGAATCCCATCTCTTTTCCAACACATCCTTAAATGCCCAGAAACCACGTCCTGCGTGATTGAATACACCGTCAAGAACTACCTTTATTCCATTATCGTGAAGCTCAGCTACAAGCTTTTTGAAATCATCGTTTGTGCCGAGTCGGCTGTCTATCTTGAAATAGTCACGTGTGTTATAGCCGTGTGTGTCCGACTCAAAAACAGGGGAGAAGTAAATTGCATCTGCGCCTGTTTCCTTGATGTGCGGTATCCACTCCGATACCTTTTCTATTCTGTTTTCTAGTACACCGTCATTTTCAAACGGCGCACCGCAGAAGCCTAACGGATATATTTGATAAAATACACTATTAAATGCCCACATATTGGTAATATCCTCCTATTATGATATAAGGACGGTTTTTTACCGTCCTTATTGTTTGTTAATTAATATTTTGCTGAAGTGAAACAGCAGTGTTTCCGATGTCTGAGGCTGTGCCTGTTGACGATGTTGAACTACCGCCACCGCTGCCACCGGATGACGCTGATTTATATGTAAGTGTTTCAGATGCTGAAATTGGTTGCATAGTATCCCAGTCAAACCATATAAGCTTTACAGAATATCCGGATTGCTTAAAGCTGATTTCAACAAGCTCAGTCGGACTGTAAAATGCAAGCTCAATCGGGTTGTTGTTTTTATCATATAACACTGCTGCAATTTTTCCTGAATTGCTGTTTCCGTTAAGTTTTACAGTTTCTTTGCCCCATATAATAACAGGCGAGCTGACATTATCAGCAATTGCGCACGAAATATTTGCATTTACAAGCGGATCGTTGTAATCGGCAATGGATATATTACTCCAATCGCTTGATGAACCGCCGTAATATACGGTTTCAAGTGCATCACAACTATAAAACGCATATTGTCCTACCGCCGTTACTCCGACAGGGATTGAAATCTGTACAAGCGATGTACAGCCATAGAATGCATAATCACTTATTTCTGTCATTAAATCACCGAGTGTAATACCAAAGAGCTGGCTGCAACCCATAAAAGCAGATCCGCCGATAGCCGAAAGATTGTTCGGTAGATTGATACCCGTAAGGCTACTGCAGCCGTTGAATGCACTGTCGGCTATTTCTGTTGTTCCGCTGTATACTGTGTAGCGACCGGATTTTCCGTTCGGACAGAACAGCAGTGTGGATTTATCGCTGTTGTATACAACGCCGTCGTTTGATGTGTAGTATTTATTGTCTGTATCTACATTGATTTCAGTCAGTGATGAGCAGCCGTAAAAGGCATTGTCAAGTGAAGATACATTTTTGGGTATTGTAACAGTTGTAAGATTGCTGCACCATTCAAATGCCGAATCGCCGATTGTTGTAAGACTGTCGGGTAATTGTATGTATGATATGGATGAGCATTCCGAGAATGCTGCATTTGATATGGTTGTTGCGTTTTGTATTATAACATTAGGCAGACTTGAGCACTGGAAAAACGCTGCTGTTCCGATTGTTTCAAGAGTGCTCGGAAGTACAAATTCGCCGTCACTGTTGCCTGATAATGCTTTACAGTTTCTGAATGCATTATCGGCAATTGCTGTAATTCCGTCAGGAAGAGTTATTTTTGTTGCATATACAAGATTGTTAAATGCCCAGCTTCCGATAGTTTTAACTGTCTGCGGAATAACAACGCTTGTTATGGTTGCTTTGCTATTGAAAGCATGATCTCCTATACCGATAATCTCTACACCATCTATATACGCAGGAATTACGACCTCGGTTGCTGTACCGTTGTAAGCGGTTATGATGCCGTCGACTACGGTAAAATCTGACGGTGCTGCAAACACGTTATCGGTTTTCTTATAAGTTTTTGAAGCACTTGTAAGTGTTCCGAGAAAATCTGATTTTTTTATGTTGTTCCACTGAGCTTCTGAACCGTTGTATGTTACTGAGGTCAAATTGACATCAAATGGGATATTAATATAAGTGAGAGACTCGGGAATAGTCATACTCTTTAGTGCAGAACAACCCATAATTACAGACGAGTTCAGTACCGTAACTCCTTCGGGAATGTTAAGTCCTGCAATTTTTGTACATCCCTGAAATGCTCTTTCTCTTATATTAGTAACCGTGGACGGCAATGAAATTGAGGATGCAGAAAGTCCGGGAGGACAAGCAACAACTTCTGTTTGATGTTTATTATAAAGTATTCCGTTTAGTGCAGAGAAATACTTGTTATTGCTGTTAACAGAAACTGTAGTCATATTTGTACAATTATAAAATCCCCAAAGTCCAAAGCTCTCAAGAGTTGATGGTAATGTAAGTTTTTTTATTTTTGTTTCCGCAAAAGCATAATCAGCAAGTGAAACAAGTCCTTCATTAAGTGTAACACCTGACGACAAGCTACACCATCTGAAAGCAGAGTCTCCGATAGTCGTAACAGTCGAAGGGAGTGAAATTGACGCCAGCTTTGATGAATGTGCGAATGCGTAGTCGTCGATTGTTTCAAGTCCTTCTGAAAGAGTTACCGAAGTCAAAGCTGTGCAGTATTCAAAGGATCTTTCGTCGATTGTTTTAATGCTTCCGGGTATTGTAACGCTTGTTATTGCTGAATTGTTACGGAATACTCCGTAGTCGAGGGCTGTTACCTGTTCGCCGTTTATTGTTTCGGGAATGATAACTGCTGTATCTGTTCCGTTATATGCAGTAATCGTTCCGTTTGAAATTGTAAAGTCGGATTCTGCAGCATATGCTGTTGTTAGTGTGAAAAACACAGAAACAACTGCAAGAAGTAATAAAAATATTCCTTTTTTCATATGTTAAATCTCCTGTATCTTATTATCCTAATATCGCTTTTGCTTTTAAAATTGCAATAGCTGTTTTGCAGTCGTAGATTTCGTTGTTCATAACCATATCATATAATTCATCAAGTGAATATTTTGATACGTTAAGAAACTCACCGTCGTCTAAGTGCTGTCCTTTGTATTCAAGCTCTGTCGCAAGGTATATTACAAGCTTTTCGGTGCAGTATCCGGGTGTGGCATAGTAAGAGCCTAAAGGAATAAGCTCTTTTGCCTTATAGCCTGTTTCTTCCTCAAGCTCACGCATTCCGGCATCATATGGGTCTTCGCCCTTTTCAAGCTTACCGGCAGGAATTTCAAGCATCATAGCGTCTGCCGCTATTCTGTACTGGCTTACCATGAACACTTCACGCTCCGGTGTAACTGCAATTACTCCGACACCACCGTTGTGTTCAACAATCTCACGTGTAGAAGCTTTTTTGTCAGGAAGTTCTACAGCGTGTACCTTTACCTTGAACACTCTGCCGCTGAATATATCTTTTGTGCTGAGTATTTTCTCTTTGAAATCCATAATTATAACTCCAATGTAATGCTGTTATTACGTGATACATACGGTCTGTATGTAATACCTGATAAATCAAACATACGCTTTGCAGCAATGTCTGATTCTGTGCCTGAATATTTATCTGAAAGATAAATAATCTCTTTTATACCGCTCTGTATAATTGATTTTGCACACTCGTTGCATGGGAATAGAGTGGTATAAATCTTAGCACCTTTGAGTGATGGGGCAGGACTGTTTAAAATTGCGTTAAGCTCTGCATGGCACACAAACATATACTTTGTTTCAAGCGGCGCACCGTTTCTTTTCCAGGGCATAACAGAATCATCACAGCCGATAGGCATACCGTTATAGCCGAGCGAGAGGATTTTGTTCTCGTCATTAACTATACAAGCACCTACCTGTGTATTCTCGTCCTTTGAACGCTTTGCACTGAGCAAAGCGATGCCCATAAAATATTCATCCCATGAAATATAATCAATTCTCATTTTTTTATACCTATATCATTGCGGTGGAATTCATCCTTCCACGAAATCTTTGCAACTCCTTCGTATGCACGCTTGATTGCTTTGTCAAGGTTGTCATCTACAGCGGTAACG
>CAYMCT010000089.1:0-5976 GCA_964389075.1 uncultured Lachnospiraceae bacterium | reverse complement strand
GTCCATAGGATATTGCTCTATCGCCACGTTCGTATCATACTGACACGCAATGCCTACACCCACTACAGGCAACGGTTCACATTCGAGATACTCACAAAGCTCAAAATATTCAAAATACCCAAGTCCTAAAGTCTGATTATAATGACTGTATCCTTCATCTAATCTGGTTTTCGGCGACTTGACAGCCCATCTGTTCCAGTTCTGAACACGCTCCTCAACCGAACCAACTGACTTTTTCCAGTCGTATCGATTGTCAATGGAGTTGCCCTCAACTATACATCCGCCGGGGAACCTCAAAAATCCCGGATGCAAGTCCTTTAGCATATCCACAAGATCGGGTCTTAATGCGCCAAAGATAGCATCCTCCGGAATCATTGAAATCATATCAAAATCAACCGTTCCCGATTTTGAAAGCTCAACGACAAATTTCTCATATCTTGTATCCTCGTCAGCTGTCAGTGTAGCAGTATATTTTTTCCACTCGCTCGTTATATTATCTGTAACCCGAACACTGTTATTGCCTGCCGATACACTTATCGCCCCGTCAAAGCTGTCCGATTTTGCCCAGAACGAAACCGTATATTTTTTGCCCCGCTCGGTATATACACCCTCATATGCACCGTTTTCAAAGCTTACTCCTGTAAATCTCATATAGTGAGGATTATTTTCGTTTAATCCATCTTCGTCCTTTAATGTCATTGTGCCGTTATCCGATGTCCACTGATACAATCCGTCATATGAGGTATCATATGTTTTATCTCCGTTGTTTTTGCACTTTATTGCCTCAAAGGAACGATTTTCTATCTGTTCGGCATATAATCCGCCATCAGCCGCATAGTTTATATCCTCAAAGAACAATCCATACATTCCCTTCTGAATATCAGCTCCCTTATCCTTTGCGATTGTCAGTATGTTATCATATCCGTTTTTGTTTTCGATATATAAAGTCAAAGTGGCAAGATTTGATGCTGATACAGGTGCATGTCCGCTATTATCGTCAAAATAATAATCCACTCCGGCAGAATTTTCATTAGTTATTGTAAGCACATTGCTTGCTCCTTTTGTTATTGCAGTTCCCGCCGCTTTTCCCAATACCTTACCGAAATTCACTTCAAACGTAACATCATTCATAACGGCTGTCATATTTTTGGCATTGCCGCCGTTTTTGCGTACCGGAACACTTATGATACAGTTTTTGATATTTCCTATTTCATCCGGCACATCAAAAATAACATTCAGCGGGTTGTCATTCTTTACATAATAGCTATCTGTTGTTCCGACTATGATATGCTTATTTTCCGATTTATTTGTTAAACATGATACAGAAACATCTGCTGATGGCATTTCAAATGTATATGTCTTATCATTCACTTTTGTAAGCTCTGCCAAAATACTGTTTGAACCGCTCATATATGACACAACCAACGAATTCTCAACATAATCATTAGGAACCGTCACCGTTATCAGATCCCCCTCCTCGCCGGTATCCGCAGATATTGCGGCACTGCCGTCCGTAATTATCACGTTCGCATTAAATCCCGCTCTTTCGCTCGGATTTATCGCCGGAGGAAGCACCGTATCCGAATACTCATATATTCTCAGATTTCTGATTTTTACACTCCCTATCGAACTGCGAAGTATAAAAACAAACGATGCACCGAGATTATCATCTCCATTCTTTAATCCGTTTCCCGATGTCCATTCAAATGTCTGTATTTCCCAGCCGGTATCATTGCACTCCGAATTATGAAAACGAGCAGCCGTTCCATTCCTACGCACATCAGCAACATTACACTTTTGAGGATCATTTTCGGTGTTCTTTCTTGATATTGTATCGGTATTCACATAAAATCCATGCTGTTCATTTGCACAAGTGCTGATCGCTGTCTTTTCCTCGAATGAAATAACATATTTCGTATCAGGCTTTATGTTCTTTACAGATGCTGTAACTCCATAGCACACATCATTAGCACTGGCACCCTGAGCGGAGCTGATGGTTACTATACCTCCGTTGTTTGTCCATGAACCATACTTACTGTCATTTTCAGCCTTGTTCCAGACAATACCATAATCCCCGTTTTCGCCGGTAAATTTGTCGGCAGTCTTATACCACTGGTCAACGGTTTTTGGCTCCTGTGCCGCTGAAATACCTATCCAAGAAAGAACAGGGTCCGAACCTGATTCTTTTGCAATCTGAACAGTTATTGTCTGTGATGTGCTAAGCGTGATTTCCGATGCTGTCTTGGTTTCAAGAACGCCTTCGCTGCCGTTTAGCACAGCTGTTGATGTACCGATATTTGTGCCGTCTTTATCAAGCACGTTTACAGTCATATTCCGCACACTGTTGCTTGGCCAAAACTCCCCCATACCCGTATACACGCTGTATTCTCCTGCACTTAATGTGAATTTATATTCCAAAGTTTTACCGCCTTTTAAGTACCAGCCTGTTTTGTACATATCTCCTGCTGTCATATTTCCAGCCGCAGGACTGTCATAATCCTCCCCGATTTTGCTTGCTATACCCCAGCCGTCAGTTTCATTAAAAACCTGATCGTTTACATAGTTTCTGAGATACGGCTGATTTTCCTTCACAGAATTAAACAGTGTTGTATCACTATCGTTACAGTCAACGAAATACACCATGTTTTCGGGATAATTCCCATTTTCATATACATTCTCAGTATCTGCTGCCACTGCAGCAGATGATAATATTGATACAACCATCGCCATTACAGTCAGCTTTGCTGTAAAGTTTTTATGCTTCATAATGTGCCTCCTCATTAATATGTTTTTATTAGTTTATCAAAACATATTAATGAAGTCAATATATACAAGTCATCTTAATATTATCAATAAAATATCGTGTATTTTAAGTCAATATTGACATATAAATAACTCACTTTTCTGACCTCGAAACAAATCATAAATAAATCCAATTCAAAGCGTCAATATTGTCTTCCAATAGATACTGATTTGCAAACTTAACTTTAACTGTCTATTTTTTGATTTAAAATACATAAATACTTTTCCAACGTTGACAGCCAAAATTTTATATTATAGAATTAAAACAATAACAAATAAAAGGAGGATTTTTTCATGTATTTTAAACAAAAAACTGCGGCTGCATTGGCTGCGGTAATGACGCTGTGGACAGGTATGTCCGCATTTGCTGCGGCAAGAACGGATATTTCACCGGATGCATCGCCGCCGAATACGGTAGCCGATACCGTGTATAAAAACATGTTCGGCTTCACCATAACGGACTCACTGGCATCCACATCTGAAAAAACATACGATCATCAAAACCACTACTACGAGGATATACAGTCCGACACGAGATACTCTCTTACAATCGGAACGGAAATTACCGCAGGAGAAAGCGTCAGCGGCAAGAACGGCATTTATTATTTCCTCCAAAACCAAGACGGAGTGAATCTTCTGAAAAACGGTGCATATCATCAAGGCAGTCTTGCATCGCACAGCACGGAAAAATCAAATTTCAGAGCTGATACATACACCGTTTACGGAAACGACAAAACGGTTGTCAACGCCAAGGACACCACACGTATCCTCATAAATCTGCATAACCGTGATTTTGCCGCAGGAACTACTACAAAAATGGGTTACACCCTCGAAGCAAACGGCTACAAGGTTACGATAAATGACGGCACAGTCATCACAAGCGGAGCAACGGAGCGTACAGACATAAAGGATACCTCATATCAGGAGCAGGGGTATTATGCCGAAAAAAACGCAAATGTTACGTTCACCGTTCCCGACGGCACAATCCCCTCCGTTACCGTGGGAGGTGTGAAAACAGCCGCCGTTTTATCAAATGACGGCACGTACACAATAACAGCCGACGCACCAGTTGTAATCAGCACAATTTCCTCGGAAGATATAGCCGTTACAACAAGGGAGGATATTTCAGCAGACGCAGATTCTCCTGACAGTGTGGGTGGAAATGTGTATGATACTATGTTAGGCTTCACCGTTACGACAGGTTCTTCATCCGAAAAAGCCTACGATTACCAGAATCACTATTTCTACAACATGAAAGCCGACACACGCTACTCTCTCACAATCGGGACGGAAATTACCTCGGGTAAAACCTACAGCGGTAAGAACGGAATTTATTATTTCCTACAAAGCCAAGACGGCTCTCAGCTTTTGAAAAACGGTGCGTATCACCAAGGCAGTCTTGTGACATACACCGCAGGCGGAACAAATTACAGAGCGGACACATACAACATTTACGGAAATGACAAGGCTGTTGTAAGCCATACGGACGTCACGGGTGTGCGCATAAACCTTCATAACCGTGATTTTGAGGCAGGGTCAACAACAAGAGCAGGCTTCTCTTTTGTCGAAACAGGCTACAAGGTAACAACAAGTGGTGGTGCGAATGTCATATCGGGTACAGCAGCTCGCGCGGACATAACAGACACACTCTCTCAGGAAGGCGGATTTTATGCAAACAAGGGTGCAGAGGTCAGTTTCACAGTGCCGTACGGCAAAACTCCGTTTGTGTCGATAGGAGGAGAAACAATTCCTGTAACCCCCTCCTCAGATGGTATCTACACCGTGACAGCAACAGCTCCCATTGTAATCAAAGCGATTGCGCCCGAATGGGAAACCAAGGTCGATTCAATCAGAACAGGCAGAGGAGATGAGTCTCGCGGAACGCTGAGGTTTCTCGCATCCGTTTCGGATTCCAATGGCTACGATATTTCAAATGGCGAATACGGTTTTGTGTTTGTAAACTTTGAACCCGATACTGTTTTCAACGATTACATGGGCAAAAAGGGATTGTCGCTTTTTACAGGTGAGGTCGGAGATAGGATACGATACACAAAAGAAGCCCTTGCGCCAAGCGGACTTACGGAAAACAAGACCTTCTATCTGGACATAACCGACATACCCATATCCGCTTCAAAAATAGGATTTTACGCCGTGCCTTATGTAACTCTTGAGAATGGAACAATTATATATGGTCCACCCTTTACAGCAGGCGAATTCAAGTGGTCTACAGAATAACGGAGGTGTAAATATGTACAGAAAATTTTTTGCGGGACTTTTATCAATAAGCTTTATTGCCGCTTCATTCAGTGCTTCTGCCGCAAACACATTGACTTCTGATGCAGTATGCGCAGACAGTGCAAAAAATATCATATACATCATCGGTGAGGGCATGGGCGAAAACCTTATCCAATACACGCAATGGAAATACACAAGTGCGTACTCAGAGCTTAATATGCAGAAAATGAGTGTCAGCGGACTTATTTCCACATATTCCGCCGACAGTGGCACAAGCGACGACGCATCAGCCGGAACTCAGCTTGCAACAGGCTCAGGCACCGACAACGGCATACTCGGCATGGGTGCGGAACTTGACAATTACCGAAAATACGAAACTCTTATTGAAGCATCACAAAGATACGGTAAGCGTACAGGTATTGTTTCTGATTCGCAGATATCGGATTCCGTTGCGGCGGCATTTGTTGCGCACAGCTCGGACGCAGACAAAGAGGATATAGAAAATCAGATTGAGAATGCGACTCTTGATGTCAAGATTTCTGATAGCTCATCGTTAAAAGCAGACACAGCCTCTGCCATAAGCAGCTTAAACATCAATGACGAGGGATTTGTGCTTGTAATTGACAGTGCAAAAATCGAGGATTATGCTGTTGAGAACAATTCCACAAAAGCAATGGAGGCCGTAAAGGCGCTTGATGATGCTGTTGGCGTGGCACTTGATTTTGCAGAGCAGAACGGGGAAACGCTCGTCATAGTGACCTCGGAGCATGAAACAGGCTCGGTCGTCGAAACCGAGCTTTCAAGCCGAAGCAGTGGGACAAACACCATCACATGGCTTTCGCAAAAGCCGTCATACACAAATGTTATGCTTTTTGCGCAAGGCAAAGGTGCGGAGCATTTTAACGGATATTATCATAATACGGATATATGCCGAAAAAT
>CAYMCT010000088.1:2933-5979 GCA_964389075.1 uncultured Lachnospiraceae bacterium | reverse complement strand
CAAACTCCACGTAGGTATGTTAAAACAGAGCCCGCATTTTTATCGAAAGATAAAAATAGACCCACATGGAATTATTCACGATGATTTGGCAAATACAGTATAACACATCCGGTTGATTTAGTTAATAGAAATGCGCAATAATTTAGAAAGATTTATGGTAAACAAGATGAAAAATATTTACTATAATAATTACATTGAGCTCGGAGATTTACCGGTCTGCTTAATGTAGGTTTTGTAGAAATGAGCATAGCTGTTAAAGCCGGCATTAAGACTTGCCTGTAGAAGCGTCTGACCGTTACGGTGAAACTCCTGCGCAAGAACTATCCGTTTGGAATTTATGTATTGCTTTATGGTGTGACCGGTGCTCTTTTTAAACGTCTTGCAGAGATAGTACTTGTCAATGAAAAATTTCTCCGAAAGCTCGTCAAGAGAAATCTCTTCTGTGATATTTCTGTTTATATATACAATAATGTCACGTATACGCTCGTTCTTTGCGTAGAAATCATCGGTTTTTGTTTTTGCATTGTTTATGAGATACAAAAGCTCTGTCATAACTCCGTTCGCTGCCTTGGTGGCATTCTCATTGTAATACTCGTATAGCCTTTGTATGCAATTCATAATTGACTTTCCTACTATGTCAAAAGACAAAAGATTTCCGGTTCCGATTTTTCGGTTGCGGAAAATATCAAGAAATTCTTCACAGTCATTTTTCGCAAAATAATCGGTTCTGATATGGATTATTATACGTTCGTATGTCTTATTTGAAAGACAGGCAATATGATGGAACTCAAACGGACGTGAAAGGAAAATGTCACACGGCTTCAGCTTGTATGCGTTTCCCTCGACAATAAATTCACAGTTGCCGTCAATAAGTAAATCTATCTCATAGTAATCATCGTGATTATGAAGCTCAAATTCTATTTCGGTAGGGTTAAGCGTGGTCTTGTGCGCAACCGAAAAATCCAGACCGGGCAGAAACTCAATAATATCGGGTTCTTTTCTCATTTTAAACCTCCTGATATGGTGATTTAGCTGAATTGCAGTCATTATATCACAAAAAGACAATTTTGGCAATGTTTTTTCGCAATATATTATAAGATTATTTCAAAAAATTGTGATATAATGAGCATATGTAGTACCGTAGGAGGGGAATAATGAGCTTTAAAATTAATCTGAACACAAAAATCGAGTACAGCGGCAGTGAAAAATCAGTCCTGAACGCAGTTTCGATATTAGAGAGAGATATTGCAAAATGCTTTGACAAGCCTGATGCACCGGAGAATAAAATCGTTCTCACAGAGTGCGGAGATATGGCAGACGAGGCATATGAGATTGAAGTAAACGACAGTATGACCGTTAAGGCAAAGGGCGATTTGGGTTTTGTATACGGTCTGCTTCGTATAAGCGAAGAATTTCTGGGTATCAAGCCGTTCTGGTTCTGGCTTGATCAGAAAATAGAAAAGACCTGCTGCAGAGAGGTTGAAGACGGTACATATGTATCAAAAACACCGCTTGTAAAGTACAGAGGTTGGTTTATAAATGATGAAGTTCTCATAATGAGATGGCAGGTAAACGGCGATAAGACAGAGCCGTGGAAAATGGCACTTGAAGCACTTCTGCGTTGCGGCGGTAATATGGTTATTCCGGGTACTGACAAGAACTCGAGAATTTACCGTGACATCGCATCTGAAATGGGTCTGTGGATTACCCACCACCATGCCGAGCCGCTGGGTGCGGAAATGTTTGTAAGAGAATATCCCGGCGAGCAGCCGAACTATGCAGATTATCCCGAGAAGTTCCACAAGCTCTGGGAGGACGCTGTAGAAGAACAGAAGGATTTGAAGGTTGTATGGTGTCTTGGTTTCCGTGGTCAGGGTGATTGTCCGTTCTGGAGCCATGATACAAGCGGCAGATTTGACACCGATGCAAAGCGTGGTAAGCTTATAAGCGACGTTATTGAAATGCAGCGTCAGATGGTTCTTAAAAAGGTTAAAAATCCTGTATTCTGTACAAACCTTTACGGCGAGATAATGGAGCTTTATGAGGCAGGACACGTTAATTTTGCAGACGGTATTATCAAAATCTGTGCAGATAACGGTTTTGGCAAGATGGTAACACGCCGTCAGGGTAATCATACGGTGCGTATTTCGTCAATGCCGAAAAAGCCGGAAGTACACGGCGGTATATATTATCATGCATCATTCTATGATTTGCAGGCGGCAAACCATATAACAATGCTCCCGAACACTGTTGATTTCGTGAATAATGAGCTTAACGAGGTAAAGAGAATGAATGCGGTTGATTTCTGGATAATCAACTGTTCAAATGTAAGACCGCACGCATATTATCTTGATGCTATCGCAAAGAAGTGGTTTGGCGGCGAGATTTCAGACGTAACACAGAGCATGGAATTTGCGGCAGAATATTATGACGGTAACGAGCACGTTGCAAAGTGTCTTGCAAGCTATGCAAGGTCAATGACAGCTTACGGCAAAGAGACTGACGAACACGCAGGCGAGCAGTTCTATAACGAAAATGTACGTCTGATTGTAAATCAGTATATCCGCAACAAGAACGTAATGGCAAACAGCTTGCGTTGGTTCACAGGTGAGACAACACTTTCCGAGCAGATAAAGATTTACAGCGGTATCTGCGAAAAGGGCCTTGAAACGGTAGAGCCATACTATAACGAATGTGTAAAGGTAAGCGAAAGTCTTTCTGGCGATTTAAAAAAGCTTTTTGACTCAATAATTCTTTTGCAGGCTAAGATAATTTATTTCTGCTGTAAGGGTGTTACTGTGTTTGCAAAGGCTTATGCTATGCTTGAAGAAAAGAATTACTTTGATGCTTTTATGGTGTTCGGCGACTGTGCATCACTTTATGATGCGGCAGACAAGGCTATGAGAGATGCAGAGTATGAAGTATGGCAGGGATTCTACTTCAATGAATGTCTTGCTGACGTGAAGCACACTGCGTTTATGGTAAGAAAGATGATGGGTATTGTGCGTGAATTGGGTGATAGTGTAACGCATTATACATGGCAGAG
>CAYMCT010000088.1:0-2923 GCA_964389075.1 uncultured Lachnospiraceae bacterium | reverse complement strand
CCCGAGGACAGAGATATATTGACTTTGCTGATTAATGCAAATCATATGTCGGAGTGTGAATTATATACAGAGTATAAGGAGAAAGACAGATGAAACTTAATTTAGACGGAATTAAATCATGCGAAGCGTGGTCAGCAGCCGGAATAAAGCTTCCGATGTTTGATATTGCCGCTGTAAGAGAAAAGACAGCCAACGAGCCTGAATGGATACATTTCGGTGCCGGAAACATTTTCCGAGGCTTTATCGGCAGTGTTGCGCAGGAGCTTTTAAACAGCGATAAGATGGGAACAGGCATAGTTGCTGTTGAAAGCTTTGACTTTGATATAATTGACAAGATATACACACCGTTTGACAGTCTTACACTCAATGTAATGATGGATAAGACAGGTGATTTGAAAACAGAGGTTTTAGCTGGTATTGCAGAAGGCGTAAAGGCAAGTGACTATGCAAGACTTTATGCGATTGCGGAGAAA
Source organism: uncultured Lachnospiraceae bacterium (assembly GCA_964389075.1). Lineage (GTDB taxonomy): Bacteria > Bacillota > Clostridia > UBA1381 > UBA1381 > Ornithomonoglobus. Next base: position 2,450 of record CAYMCT010000088.1, on the reverse strand, counting down.
CCGTCACTTAAAATGATAAGCTTCACAATAACCGAAAAGGGTTATGCAGTGACAGACGTGAACGGTGATTTAATAAATATCGTTAAGGCTGATATTGAAAACGGTCCTGATTCACCTAAGCATACAATGAGCATAATCGCAGCAATGCTTTATAAGAGATACAAGGCTAATGGCACGCCTGTTGCTGTTGTAAGTATGGATAACTGTTCTCATAACGGCGAAAAGCTCAAGGCAGGTGTTGTAACAGTTGCAAAGGCATGGATTGAGAGCGGTGTTCTTGATGCTGATTTCATGGACTATCTTGAAAACACGGTATCATTCCCCTGGAGCATGATAGATAAAATCACCCCCCGTCCGAACGATGAGGTAAAGGCTCGTCTTGCAGATATGGGTGTAGAGGATATGGAGCCTGTTATAACGGATAAGGGTACATATATCGCACCGTTCGTAAATGCAGAGATTCCACAGTACCTCGTAATAGAGGACAGCTTCCCTAACGGCAGACCGCCGCTTGAGGAGGCAGGAGTATATCTCACAAGCCGTGAAACTGTAAACAAGGCAGAAACTATGAAGGTTACAACCTGCCTTAATCCGCTTCACACAGGTCTTGCAGTGTTCGGATGCCTTTTAGGCTACAACACTATCTGGGAAGAAATGAAGGATGCAGAGCTTGTAAAGCTTGTAAATATGATTGCGAGCGAGGGTATGAAGGTTGTTATAAACCCTGAAATCCTCGATCCGAACGATTTTGTAAACGAGGTTATAAACGACCGTTTACCGAACCCGTACATCCCTGATGCGCCGCAGAGAATTGCTACAGATACATCACAGAAGATTCCGGTACGTTACGGAGAAACAATCAAGTCATATATCAAGTCGGCTGACCTTGATGTAACATCATTAAAGGCAATCCCGACAGTTATTGCCGGCTGGTTCAGATACCTTTTAGCTGTAAACGATAACGGTAATACATTCGAGCCGAGTGCAGACCCGATGCTTGCAGAAATGCAGTCAAAGCTTGCCGGTGTTAAGCTTGGCGACAGCGAGAGTGCAAAGGGAGTATTAAAGGGCATACTCACAAACGAGGTATTGTTCGGCACAGACCTTTGCAAGGCAGGTCTTGGCGAAGCGGTTGAAGCGGCATTTGAGAGAATGGTTAGCGGCACAGGTGCTGTAAGAGAAGAATTAAAGAATTTGTAATACGTGGAGGACATAAAGCTATGAAAATGACAATGCGTTACTACGGTAAGGATTTTGACAGTGTAACACTTGAACAGTTAAGACAGATAAGATACGTTGAGGGACTTATAAGCACACTCTACTACAAGCAGGCAGGCGAATTGTGGGAGCGTGACGAGATAAAGGCACTCAAAAAGGAGATTGAGGACGGTGGTCTTGAGCTTTCGGGTATCGAGAGTGTTAATATCCACGACGCTATTAAGATTGGCACGCCTGACAGAGATATGTATATCGAAAACTACATAAAGACTCTTGAAAACTTAGGTGAGGAGGGTATCGACCTCGTATGCTACAACTTTATGCCGGTATTCGACTGGACAAGAAGTGACCTTGCAAAGCCGAGAAAGGACGGTTCAACCGTTCTTGCATACGACCAGAGTGTTGTAGATAAGATTGACCCGTCAAGAATAGTTGAGAGTATGGAAGAAATGTCAAACGGCTTTGTTATGCCGGGCTGGGAGCCTGAAAGACTTGCAAAGATTCAGGAGCTTTTCGCTGCATATGCCGATGTTGATGCTGATAAGCTTTTTAATAACCTTGTATACTTCTTAAAGGCTATTATGCCGACCTGCGAAAAGTATGGTATCAAGATGGCAATTCACCCTGATGATCCGGCATGGAGCGTGTTTGGTCTTTCAAGAATTATAACATCAAAAGAAGGCTTGGTTAAGCTTATGAACGCAGTTCCGAGCATATATAACGGTGTTACCTTCTGCATGGGTTCACTTGGCTCAAATACAGAGAACGACCTTGTAGACATCGTTCATGCATTGAAGGGCAGAATCCATTTTGCACATATCAGAAACCTGCTCCACACAGCTCCGGGTCAGTTCGAGGAGGCTTGTCACCTCAGTGCAGACGGCTCGTTCGACCTTGCGGCGGTTGTTAAGGCTCTTTACGAGGACGGCTTTGACGGTGTTATCCGTCCTGACCACGGCAGAATGCTCTGGGGCGAAAAGGCAATGCCGGGTTACGGCTTGTACGACCGTGCTTTGGGTGCGGCTTACATCTGCGGTCTTTGGGAAATGCTTGAGAAAAACAGCTAAGTATACAGAGAAGCTATACGCGGTTATGATTATGAACTGCGTATGGCTTTTTACAGTTTTTTTGAGTGTTTTTTGATGAAATCGACGAAAAACGAAAAAAAGGTAAAAAAAGCTTGACAAAACACCGTTATATGGTCTATAATTATTATTGGTGTCTAATTATTA
>CAYMCT010000087.1:0-6004 GCA_964389075.1 uncultured Lachnospiraceae bacterium | reverse complement strand
ATGCTTACCTCCTCCGCACTCGCCGGCAATGCGAACACAAGCATTGACGACATTGCTGCTACAGAAATGAGTGCCGTTAATTCTTTGAATTTCATTGAATAAATCCTCCTCAATAAACTTTTTGTGTTAAATAAACTTATTAAAATCATTCTATATCACTATATTTTCTTTGTCAATACGTTACAGAAAAGCGTGTATTTTAAATTAACAATTGTGTTGTCACAGTTAATGTAGTACACAGTTTTTAAACAGCCGTGTACCACATTAAATATACATTTAATAATTTATATTATACTCCATCCCTGCGTCCGTGTTAAACTCAATTATATTAAGTCCGTCCTCGGTAACAATTTTATAATTGACAGCTTTACCGTTTGAGGTAATCGTCATATCTCCGTAATCACTATTTTTAAATATTCTGCATACATTTCCTGCATTTGACTTTATAACAGCACTTACCGGCTTTTGGTTTTGCCAGTCAATACTCACATCAAATGCACCTCTTGCAAGCAATCCCTTTACTGCTCCATTGTCCGACCACGCTGTCGGCAGTGACGGAAGTATATCTATATATCCATCATGGCTCTGCATTAAAAATTCGCCCATTGCCGCTGTTGAACCAAAGTTTCCGTCTATCTGGAAAATACCGTTAAGCGCACTGTCATCGCTGCCTTGATGAAAATCAAACAGATTATCGAATACCATTTCCTTAATCAAACCCTGATATATACTGTATGCTCTGTCTCCATTTGAAATACCCTTAACATTTTTCCCACCTGCCATTGCGGTGTCACCATCATTACCAATTGCTCTTGACCACAGCATTGCCTTGTTCGCTCTTGACCAACCTGTTGACACGTCACCTCGTGCATTGAGCGTTACCTTTGCAGCGTCAAGCAAGTCCGGAGTTCGCCTTGAAATCTGATTGCACGGATAGAGTGATACAAGGTGCGAAATATGCCTGTGATCACTGTTCTCCTCATATTTTGCCGCCTGACGCGTGTTCCACTCCATAATATTCCCCCACTCGCCTATCTTTACGGGAGTTTGAAGCTTGTTAATCTGTCCCTTTACCGTTTCTATAAGCACAGCATCCTTCTTTATTTCATCTGTCTCTTCAAAATCAATCTCGCTCGCTTCAAGATAGATACCGTAAAGCTGTTTTATAAGCTGTTGGTCAATCTTTGCTCCCATTGTGAGAATATCGGTTTGCTCCGGTGAATATGACGGTCCTGCGATATATTCGCCTGTTTTCTCGTCATAATACAAATACTCCGAATAAAATCTTACAGCCTCCTGTATTACATTATATATTCTCGGCAGATATTTAACATCTCTTGTGTAGTCATACATATCCCAGCAGTTAAGGCATATCCATGCCGAGGATTCAGGCGAAAGTCCCCATGTGATACCCCAACCCGGATCGGTAAACCCGAACGCGTTATTGCATGTATGAGAAACCCAGCCATTACAGCCATATACTGTTTTCGCAGTTTGCTTTCCCGTTACCATTGTCTGTTCAACCCAGTCAAGCAGCGGTTCCATACACTCAATAAGATTTCCATTTGCCGCTGGATAATAATTCATCTGTAGGTTTACGTTGATATGATAATCTGACTCCCACTGCGGATGTTCCTGGTCGTTCCACACACCCTGCAAATTTGCCGGTAGTGTGTTTGCACCTTCCTCCGGTGCTCTTGATGAGGAAATCATCATATATCTTCCGTACTGATAGAACAATTGGTCGAGCATACGATTTTGAGATGCAGTATTCGTCTTGTCATACCCCGCACGCAATGTATCGGTGGGAAGATTGTTCGCATCTGAAATTTCAAGCTTTACGTTATCATACAGATTCTTATAATCTTCAATATGCGTCTTGTACAGCTCGTCAAAGTCCTCACATTCAACGTCCGAGAGAATCTCCGACATAATATCTCCCGGCTCATCATCGGTTCGATACTGCTCGCCATTCTTGTTTTCTTCCTCGCTGAAACGGTAATTTGTCGTAAGCGTCATTATAATCTCTGCCTCATCGGCATCGCTTACCGTTATAACGCCATCGGTACAACTCACACTGCCGCCGTTATTTATAATCTTATACGCACAGCCCCACTTTAAACCATTATTTGATAATTCGCCGGTTACTTGCAGCGTATTTGTGTCCTTGTCAAACTCCGTAGCTATATTTCTTGACAAGTTTGGCTGATTTGTAAAGCTCATTGAAAAGTTTATCTGATTATTTACGTTTGAAGTAAGCTTCACCGCCATAAGTCTGTCTGGATAGCTTGCGAAATATTCGCGGCGATATGTTACGCCGTCAACCGTATACTCCACGCCCGCCTTTGAATTGTCAAGATCAAGCCATCTCCTGTAGTCCGCATACCTTGTTCCTGCATCTATATTTGTGAAATTCAGCATTAGATTACCGAACGAAGTATAGCTTCCGTAATTTGAAGATGAACCCGCCAAGTTAGCGGCAAGAATACTCTTTGATTCTTCTGCGTTGCCGGCAAGAATAGCCTCGCGTGCCTGTTTAAAATACTCGCTGCGGTCATCAGAAATATGGTTCGGTTTCCCCTGCCACAGTGTCTTTTCGTTAAGGCTTATCAACTCCTGTGCAACTCCGCCGTAAATCATTGCACCCATATATCCGTTGCCTATCGGGAGAGCTTTCTCCTTCCATACGACATGATTTTCGTTATTCTGACCGTTTAAGGAAGTAGAGTTCCATATTTTGCTGTTATCCTCTGCCGCCGGCTCATCATACCATAACGACATAATTCCCATATCACTGTCCTCGGTTTCATGAGTTGTTTTCACTGTAAATCCTCTTTTTGTTATAACTTTCATGCTGTCCCAAATGAATATCTTTACTTGACAGCTATACTCCGCAGACTCCGGAAGCGAAAAATCCGATATATCATACGTCTCTTCCTCACTTTCAAAATTCCCACCATCAATTTTTCTAACTGACTCAAGTATACCGTTGCCATTATACACAGCAGCATAAATACTTATATCTGCCGGAACTGTATATTCAAGATTTTTCTTCACCATGATTCCCGTAATTTTACTTCCGTTAGGAATTATGCTTCTATTTGAATATTGTTCGCCGTCAATCATAATACCGCTTACATGTATATCGGTTTTTACAACACTGAACACAGCTGTTGCGAGATCTTTTGCCGTTGCCGGATAGTGACCATCAGAATCATGAAAATAGTCAACTCCACTTGAATTTTCGTTTGTGAGAACGAGAGTTCCGATGCTTCCCTCCGTCAAATCAGCTGCACTTACGCTTCCGTTTACAGTGCCACCGTTCACGGCTACATCCATACCGTTAAATGAAGCCTTCATGTTGCGTGCGTTGTTGCCGTGCGTTCTTACAGGAACATTAAGCGTGACATCGGAATATTTCAACTCATCGCCCAGACGCGGTATATTAAATGTGATGCGCAGCGGCGAATCATTTTTCGTGTAATATGTGCTTGTTGTTCCCACAACTGTGAGCTTGTTCGGGTCGCTGTCCGTAAGACAGGTCGCCTGCACGTCATATGCGGGCATTGTAAACGAATACGAACCGTTCTCGTTATCGGTAATTGGAACAGGTATTGTGTTTTTGCCGTCATTATACGTTACAACAAGAGAGTTTTTAACCATATTTTCTGGTACAGTAAAAGTTTCAAGCTGTCCTGCACAGCCATAGTCATCTATATTTATATTTTCAGAGGTTATTGAATAGTAATCATCCGGCAGCTCTGGTTTAATATAAATTTCAAGTTCGGAACAGCCGCATATTGCCGAACCGTTTGCTACGCCTATATAATTCCAATCACTAAAATCACCCGTAATAACCGCCGTGCCGCTGCCCGATGCAATATCAATCGTGCTCTCTACGCTAATTCCGCTTGCCTTGTTATCGTTTGTTCTGTATATCGTTTGCCATGCTACCGATGATACCGCACCACTACTTGTATCGTCATCAAGTTTTTGTGCACCATACAGAAAATTTGCACCTGCTGACGCGGTACTGTTTATCGAATACTCTATTCTTTGTATTTTTCCGTTATATTCCGTCAAATCAAAAGCTGTTATAATCTTCTGCCCCGACGCTATTGCCGTTGTTTTGTCATTATCATACAGATTTGAAACATTTCCTGAGTATGTGCGGTATTTTGCCGAACCATCGCCCTTTTCTCCGCTCAGATAATATACACTGCACTTTGAAAGATCAATTTTCTGAATAATGTTTACTGCCGAATTTTCCGCTGCCACACTCTGTATAAGCCCAAATATTGTTACTACCGTACAAAGCACTGAAATCAAACTCTTAAATTTCAAAACAATCTCCTCCCATTGAATATTATGGGCCGCCAAATCGGCAGCCCATAAACCAACTTAATATTCCTCTGTATATACAGATTTCGTAAACGGCTTCATCTCGGTGTTCCATGCAAACACCTTGAGCGTATAGCCCTTGCCCGGAATTGAGATTGAGTTATCCAATTCAATTACTGCCTTCCCGTCTTCAAATACCGTATCTGACGTAATCTCTTTAACCGAAACATTATTAAGCATGTCTTCTTTGTACAAAGCGACGTATAGTTTGCAGCCGATGAGATTATCCGCATCCGCGTTCTGTAACGTAACAGCAGTCACAGTGTTTTCATTTTTAACAATACCTGTGATTTGCATTCCTTCTGCATCATTTGTGATATAGAACTTCTGTGCTGCTGTTGCTGCGTTTACTTTTTCCCACTTACCGAGATTTGACGCTACCACGTTCACCTCTATCGGGAATTTTGCATTGCTCGGAATTTCATCAAGCAGAACTTCTATTTTCCACGAATACGAGCCGTCATTATTTACAGTTCTTACAGCCTTTGCCGGACCGTATTCAACGAACACATCAGTGTATTTCTGTAAATCATCGTCACTTGATTTGTATGTAACATCAACAGTCGGATTTTCTGTCGCACCGTTTACATTCACATCACCGATTTCATTCAGTGTGAATGTCTGCTCACTGCGATTTGTAACATACGGAACAGTCATGCCCGCACCCAAAGACTTAAATGATGATGTTACATTGCCGCTGTTATCGCGGATTTCAGGAGCGACAATCATTCCGAACGCATCCTGTGCCGAGCCTGTTTCGTTCGTTGCTGCACAGCCCGATGTGTAATATACTCGATTATTGTGGAAACGAAGCGTTGTTCTTGTTGCTGATGCAACATTTGATGCTTCTGTCGTACCGTCCTTTGTCGTTCCGCTCATATCAACAACCTCTGAGCTTACAACCTCATACGGAGCTATAAGCGGAGTAAACTCTGCCTTTGTATCTGTTGGATATTTAACGATATCGCCCGAACCGTCATATGCCAGTCTGCCATCACTGAATGTAACAGTCGGAACCTTGTTCATAAAATATGTGTCAACTGTAACTGTATCATATCCCCCCAGATTAGCAGCATTGCTCGCACTTGCTGACGGATTTGCCATTTTCTCGTAATTTACAAAACGGAAGTTACCGTAGCGAGAGAACGGATTACTTGCAAACACTGTGCATGGTGCAATGACATTCGCACCTATTGTCGGAGTATCAGCATGAGTTGACTTTGACGGATCCTTCATCAGCATGAACGGCTCTGTATCGCTATAGGTTCTGCCATTTATACCTGTTCCCTTTGAGTCGGGAGATTCGGGAATTGCGTATGCCGTAAATCCATTTACATAGTTCGCGAAATCTGCATCAAAGAACCAGAACGATGACTTTTTATCCTCGTCATCCGCATCCGAATTATTTTGACCTGATGACAGCCAGCTATTCGCCTGATAATATCCCACCGGTCTTTCATTGCTTCCGTCCTTTTCAAACGGCTTCATAAGATAACCGCTGTTTGTGAGGTCATTAAGCTTATGTGTTATCTTATAATCATCAGGCAATCGGTAATCAATTGCCTTTTCAATATATTTTATCATCATATCAGTTGCGTTGTCA
>CAYMCT010000086.1:2413-6215 GCA_964389075.1 uncultured Lachnospiraceae bacterium | reverse complement strand
CCCTCTGTCAGTGATAATTTGCATAACGCACTGTCTTTTAATATTGTTTGGTATAATCTGCCGTCAACATATATTTCAAGGCAGTTTATTCCCTCCTGCATTTGAGCATTAACCGCAACGCTTGTCAGCTGTCCTTCAACTATTTCCGAATCAGATTCCAACTCTATATTGATATAGTTCTGAGATTCATCATATGAATCAGACACAATATGGAATGTGACATCTACAAGCTCGTCTGTCGCTTCACCGAATATATCCTTTGAGCTGTTCATCGTAATTTGATATACACTGCCTGCATCAAAGCCATCTACAGGTGTTACGATTATTGAGCTATTGCCTTTGTCAACCGTAAACTCAACAGATGTTGAATCCTTATACACTGTATAGCTGTCTGTCAAAAGCATCTGAGGATGTATAAATCCGCTGTAGCTTATGACAAATTCACTCATGTCCGACTCTTTAAATATTGTCTGGTTATCGGCAGTCGTGCTGTATTCCAAACTGCCGCCGCTCTGACATTCAAAATAGTCAATGCTCCACTCTGACGCTGCATTTGTGCTTGAAGATAAATAATTTCTGAAATCAAAATACAGACTATCTGTATTCAGTGAACTTATACCCAACTCACCCTCAAACAGAACATTATTATCCAAATATATTATAGCATTATCAGTTTCCTTGTCAATCGCTATATTTATGGTATAATATACATTTTCTTCCACATCGGCAACCTCACTGCTTCCGACGCTTAGTTTGCCTTTTGAAACTGAAACAATATCAAGAGCATTAAAAATATTATCGTCTTTTAAAGTCAGTTTTTTTATGTTCTTTTCATTATTCCCCGAAAAAACTGTTCCGAATTCTATGTTGATATAACGTTCGGTGAGGCTGAAGGTCGGAGACATAAGCTCTGACCTTGCCTTTCCTGCCGAAGCGGTGGTATCAAAGCTTAAAACTACCGCTTCATCTTCAACCTTTACTTCAGAATTTGTATTATCGGTACAGGACACAGTCCAATCCTCCGAAAGCTGTGAGAAATCACAGGATACTATTGATTGGTTCTGCGCAAATGCTGTCTGAGCAAATAGTATAGCCATTGCACCGAACACTGAAATAATCTTTTTCATCCAAATATCCTCCGTTACTTTCTTTTCAACACTCTCAGTTCAAGCAGATTAGTGTTAGTGTTTGCTGTATTGCCAAGACCTGTAAGCTTTACATATCTTGCTTTCTTGCTTCCCACGCTGAAAATTTCATAATCTTCAGAATCGCCGCTGCTCTTGAAGCTTTCCTCTTGAGCATAGGTCACGCCGTCCTGTGAGAAGCTTACATTGAATTTATATGTTCTTGACGAGCCTCGCCAGAATGCTGCCGTAATCGCATTAATCTCCTGCTCCGAACCTAAATCAAGAATTACCTCATCGCCGCTTGTATATGTAGTCCAACGTGTTGTCATATCATTGTCGAACATATTCGGACCAATATTTTCAGGCTCCGGCTCTGTGCCTACGCTGAAATCTGCGACATTAAGGACATCATAGCCTATACGGATAACGTCCTCACCCTTATCGGTATATGCAGCAATGTATATTCTCTCCTGATTTGTTGTCGGGTCGGTTACAATTATCTTTACCTTATTCGGCTCTGTTTCCATAGCTTCAACACGTGCTGTCTTGGTCGGGTCATTAGCCTTTACGGTAACTGCCGGACGGTTTTCAACATCTATCACAGGTATCTTATTCATATTATAACACTTTGCACCGTCAGCATAAAGAGTATATGAGAAATCTGAATTTTCATCAGTATTTCCCTTTTCGGGCGCAGTCCACTCTGAAATAGATGTTCCGCCGTCTGTACCTGTAACCTCCGCCATTTCAACATTTATATCTGCTGCCGTACCCTCGAAATATATTGCAACCTTTCTTATATTAGGATACGAACCGTCACCGTCCACAACAGGTGATGTCGGGAGCTTTTCTGCCTTCATAATACTTACATCATACAAAGCTGCCTTATCTACATTAACCTTTACGGTTATAGACTTACCGTTCTTTGAAAGAATAATTGTATTTTTGTCAAGCATAGTAGCATCTGCATCTGTGTGCATAAACCAATAGCCTGTAACCTTTTCCTTGAACCTCATCTCATCACGAACGGTAACGCTTGAGAAATTATCTCCGATATAGAAGCCTCGCTTCATATCCTCTGCGTCCTTATAGAGAGATGTCATATCCATAACTGCATATGCACCGTAATCACTCTCACCGTAATCTATGATTTCAGCGAACGAGCCTGCCTGCTGTGACAAATCCTCGTCAGGATTAATTGTAAGAGTATTATGTCCCTCTGCTCTTGATGAGTATCGGGTCTGATAGCTTCCTACATTGTAGTTACCGGCGCCTATAATATATGCCCATGCTTCACCGTTGAGGTCGAACGTGAAGTCGCCGCCGTCATTATGCTCATGATAGAACGTTGTCGGACCGCCTGCCGCCGCAAAGAACAATGCGTTCGGGTCGGTGAAATCTTCATGTACAACAAATGATTCCATACCCTTTGCAACGCTTACACGTTTGATAGTATTAAGATCCTCCTCCGTTACGCCCGGTATATAGTATGTGACATCAAGGATTGACGGATCCGCTGCGTCCATCTTATTACCGTACTTTACACGAAGCTCATCGTCAAGTTTGATTTTTCTCATCATAGCCACATCACGCTGATTGAAGTAATGGCTGAAGTACGAGAATGAATCGAATGAGAATAAAAGACTTGATGATGTCTGATCATCGCCGTAGCTGAAACGCTGATTTGGTGAAGTATAGTTTATCAGGTTTCTGCATGTTTCTTCAATTCCGGGAGCATCCATAAGTCCGTAGTTAGTTCCCATTACGCTGTCAAGCGAGCCGTACGAATAAGCCATATCCTGAATCATCGTTCTCCAGTAGTTCGGGCTCTCTATCCATATACCGTCAGGAGAAAAGCCTATCATAGCATACTCAAGGCTCTGCAATGCCTTTTCAATCGTATCAAACGCCAAATCAGGTGCGTCCTCTGCAACCGCCAGCGAAGCTATAATAGCACCGCAATTTACAAATGTACTGTAGTTCCCTTTCCATCTTACAAACGCATTTGTCGCCTGAATACCACCGCCGTTATTTGTTCCTGCTGTACCGTTTGACGGCAAGCCTGCATAGTATGCACGGTTAAGTGTTTTAAGGCTTAACCGTATAATCGCATCAGAAAGCGTCTTACGCTGTTCCTCATTTAAGTAATCGTATATCCAGTCATAGCCAAATGCCAGACCTGAGCTCCATATACCTGCGTCAATTACGTGCGAGAAGTTGATGTCAGGGAAGGTTGACACCGACTCTAACTCTTTCCATGCACGCTCCGCATACTTTTCATCACCTGTGAGCAAATATGCAAACGCAAGCTTTTTAATTCTTATCTCAAAACGGTCTGCATTTGTGTTTGTTCTCATGTCATCATTGAATGAATACGTGAGTATTTCATCAGTAAGGTCTGCATCTGCAAGCGCTATTGCATCATCAACAAGAGATTTGTAATAGCTGTCTGTTTTTGCAAGCTCCTTTATCTGTGCAATCTTTGCATCGTTAACGATAAGTCTCGGATGGTTTGTACCGTCGCCGTTGAGCTTATAGAAGGTTTCCTTAAGCTCGTCTGCCTTAGGACGGTCATAGAGCAAATAATAGTTTAACTGCTGAAGCTCGGTAAGCTCGGTATACTCACCCTGATATGAACCGTTTTTGAGAATCATATCATAATAGGTGTCGTACCA
>CAYMCT010000086.1:378-2403 GCA_964389075.1 uncultured Lachnospiraceae bacterium | reverse complement strand
AATGCTCCTTTTGCTGTGACATATCGAACATAAATTCCTCTTTGTCAACAAGCACCATACCGTATTCATCATCAACAGTATACATACCCAAAGCCGCCGCAGCCGCCTTTACCGGAACAAGCTCAACACCGTCAAACACGGCACTGTCGCAAATTTCCTTACCGTCGGCAGTAACCTTTCCGTTTGCCGTATTAAACTGCATCTTGAACACATTTGTCATATCCTGCGTTGAAACGTACAGCTCATTATTTTCATATATTGACGGGGTTGTCAAATCGTGCTTTGCACCGTCATAATAAGCCTTCTGCGAATAGAACTGAAATGCACCCGTCTTCTGATTAAGATATTCTTCAATCAAAGCATCATCAGGGAATACAGATGTTCTTACCGACACACCGTTGTTATGCGGTTTTTCGGTACCTGTGATTTCACAGTTTCTTACCTGCATTTCACCCGGACCGCCCGATTCAATTCTTACACGTACCTTATCAATGTTTTTGATATTTGCATTTGTACTTACGTCCTCTGCAACAAGAACATTATCAAGATAAATATCCGCTGTCTGGTTTTCAAGATTCACAAATGCCGCTAAGGTATACCAGTTATTTGCTCTCAGATTACCGAGTGTTCTTCCGTCTGAGGCTGTAAGAGAACCGCCGTTGAAGTTAATCATATTATAATCGTATCTGATTGATGTTGAAGTTGAATCTCTCAGCATAAAGAACTGAGCCTTCATATTTGTCTTTGTAAGCATGAAGTCCATTTTCAACATAAAATGGCTGTATCTCTTATTCGGGTCGTTGCCTGCCTGACGCTTGGTTGTATTAACATCAAAATAAACATCGTCATCGGTGAACTTCTGCAAAATAATTCTGTCGCCCTTTTCAGGGTTTGTGTAATCGTATCTTTCGCAGATGATATTATTTGTCTTTTTACCCGCTTCAAAGAAGATATATGCACCGGCACGGTTTGAGATACACATACTGTGGAAGTAGGTGTAATCGCCCACATCCTGCTCTATATGCAAATCCTCTTCCTTTTCGCTGCTGAAATATGTGTCGTTTGCAATCGTTCGGAGCTTTTTGCCCGAATACAATTTGAGATTGTCGAAATACATTCCGTTTGCACCCGACTGCTTGCTTATATAAAATCCGTCATAGCTGCTTGATGACGAAAACGGCGTCCAGTTGCTTACCGTCATCTTACCGTCAACATATACAGATACACGCTGGTCAGGCGAGCTGTAGATGATTGCGATATTGGTGTACATATTCTTCTTTATACCGCCGGCATATTTTCCGTCAGCCATCAGAATATCACCGTTATCAATTGAAATCAGCTGATAGCTTGATGTTCCGCTCGTCACACCAACCTTGCCGAATACTGCACTGCCGTCCGGCTTCACGTCAAACGACAGCACAAAATCTCCGCTAAGCTTTTCATCAAGGCTCTTTTTAAGCGTTGCGGTTTCGCCGCCCTTAACAAACATAGCCTTGTTTGATGATGTATCTGCGGCAATCTTGGCACTGCCCGTTACATCATATCCTGTTAAATTATATGTATTGGTTCTGTATCTGCCAAACCCTTCATTCAGATATACTTTATCTTCTGATGCAGCAAAAACAACTGTACAATTAAAAATCGTTGCAATTATAAGTATTATTCCTATTAACCTTTTCATAGCACCCTCCTTTAATTGTATAATACAACAAGCTGTGTGTTGTCGAAGTTCTGTCTCAATACAAGATAATCAGCATCCTCGCCGTATACAGGATATGTCTTTATTTCGTCGGCACTGACAGGTCTTAAGGTTTCTTCTTCCCTGTCAAATCTTACGATATATGACGTATTAATGCTGTAGTTCTTCAACGCACTGAACGATGTATCGTATGTTGTAGCTGAACTCTTTACGTTTGTGAGCATTGCAAACTGTTCTGATGCCTCTTTTGCAACACCGTCCACAAAGCCGAGCTGATAGTCTGACTTGTTGAAGGTTGCACTGCTGTAATCAGTGTTTGCACAAAC
>CAYMCT010000086.1:0-368 GCA_964389075.1 uncultured Lachnospiraceae bacterium | reverse complement strand
AATAGTCAACACAAGCAGCTATTATTTTATCATCACGAAGCTTGAATCTTACAATGTCACCGGGTCGGAGTCTGTCTCCCGAGCCCTTCTTGACAGGTATTGATTCCTCAATATAATAGGTGTAATATTTGCCCTGCGACCAACAGGTTATAACATCTACTATTTCGTCTTCATATACGCCTGTTTCAACATTTTCTATAACATAGCTCACATCAGATGATGTAAACAGCTGATTATTAATATCATATGACATTATTACAGCTCCGGCATTACCGTACTTATCAATATCATACGCTTCTACTGTGTAGTCATTGGCATTAACAAACAAGCCGTGTGAGCCCGTTTCGTAATATTCGTCCTCCGCATCG
>CAYMCT010000085.1:0-6239 GCA_964389075.1 uncultured Lachnospiraceae bacterium | reverse complement strand
TATGAGCTAAGTGATGCAACGTATGCGTTTCTTGACAGCTATTCGGCTGAAACTGATATTTATATAATCGCATCGGAAACCGAAGAAAACAAAGCTGTTCGTGCTGTATTGGATCGTTATAGTGTGGCAAACTCACGTATAAGCGTTGAAAATATAGATCTTGACGAGAATCCGGCTTTCGGGCTGGAGTACATTCAGGAGGGTGCGAAGCTTTCTGAAAATTCTGTTGTTGTAGTGAGCGGTGATAAATCAAGAGTTATCACCAAAAATGAGCTTTATGCAAGAGAAAACGGTGCCGAGGTTGGGCTTGACGTTGAATCAAAAATAACCTCTGCATTAAAATATGTTTCAAGCAATAAGCAGTACAAGGCATATTTTACAGCAGGTCATAATGAAGATGATTTTATCGGTGCAAAATCGGTTCTGGGATCGGAAAACTATGTAGTGGAGGATATTATACTCTTAACTACGGATATTCCGGCGGATGCATCAGTGCTTATTATTCCGCATCCGATGCTTGATTTTACTACAGCCGAGATTGCTGAAATTGACAGGTTTGTGCGTTCGGGCGGCGCAGTGCAGGTATATGTCAGCTACGAATGTCCTGAATTGACAAATCTCAACGAATATCTTGAGAAAAACGGAATCAAGATAAGACAAAATATAATAGCAGAAAAAGAGGCAAACGCTATAGGCACAAATCTGTTTGTGGTTAATTATGCTGCAAACGATGTTACATCAAAAATTATAGCGGAAAGGCGTTTTTCTGCATACCGACCGTTTTCAAAGTGGATAGATTATTCAGCGGTATCGGGTGCGGTTAATGTAAGTGAGTATCTGACTGCTATGAACGGTGCATACACCGTATCGGATTTAGAAAATCCGGTCAGGGACGATATTGAGCATACAACCCCGCCGACCATAGCGCTGATGTCAGAGAATGTGGAAACCGGCGGCAAAATCTATGTGTGCGGAAATAAGATGCTTTTAAATTATGATGAGGCTGAAATCAACGGATACAATCTTGCGAATATGACATATTTTGCGTCGCTCACAAACGAGATGTGCAGTGATGAGTCTGAAACTTTTGTTGTTCCGGTAAAGGATATATCTGAAGGTAAAATCGTAATGCTTTCATCAGTTCAGCGTGTGCTGTTTGTTTTCATTGTGATACTTGTACCGCTTGCGTTTATTGTAGGAGGTCTGGTCGTATTCTTCAAAAGGAGAAATATGTAATGAAAAAGAAGAACATTATTATAGGCGGTGCGGTGATTGCAGTATTAATTGCCGGAATAATTGCATTGTTAATGATTAATCCAACCGAAGATGATGTTGAAAAGAAAGAAATATCAGACTCTGCAAGCGAGGTGATTTTAAAGCTTGAAACGGCAGACGAAATCATACTTGAAACTTCTGCATTTGATATTAATTTTATAAATGACGGCGAAAGCTGGAGTATAGACGGAATTGATAAAGAGAGTACATCGCAGTCAAAGGTAAAAGCGTTTGTAATGACCGCTCTTTCGTACGCAAGCAATACAATACTTAATGGCGATGAATCTGAATACGGTCTTGATGAGCCTGATGCAACAATCACAATAAAAGCTGACGGTATCGAGCATATTGTAAGAATCGGCGATGTGAACGCAAGCGGTGATGTGTGCTTTGCAAGTGTTGACGGAAAAATATTCACAATGGGAATGATTCAGCGTGAACGGCTTATGAACGATATTTCGTATTATACTGAATTCGCAAGAGTGTCTATCAAGGGTGATGAAATAACAACGGTAGTAATTGCGGATTCTGATAGAACCATTGAGCTGTATGTGCCTGAGATTACAAGACTTGAGGGTAACGTATGGCAGATGAAACAGCCATATGAGGTTATGGCAAATGATACGTTTATTGATTCTGATATTTTGCCGTCGCTCGAAGCTGTCACATTATCAAAGAAGTCAGAAAAACTGGGTACGGAAAGTGCAACAGTAACGGTCAAAACTGCAGATAAAGAATATGAGTTCAGACTCGGTTCTGTAGCTGACGGTCAAATTGCGGTTGAATATGAAGGTGCTGTGTATCTTGAGCCGGCTGATTTGTTCGCATTTACTGAAGCTGAAATATTCGGGTATATGAATAAGCTGGTTTCATATGTGAATATAGAGGATGTCAACTCGGTTCTTATGGAATATGACGGAGCATTACACACTTTGGATATTAACGGTAATACCTTCATCGCAGACGACGTTCGGGCAAAGGCTGACGCAGGTAGGTATTTTTATACATTCCTTATCGGTGTGGTAGCCAACGGCTTATATAACGGTGAAGAGCTTGGCGAGAGCTTGCTTAAAGTGACGTTCGAATGTAAAAACAATGAAACGATAACTGTTGAATATCGTATGATAAACGAATATTCAGTGGCAGTTGTTAAAAATGGTGAAACAATTTTTGTAACCGGACTTTATGATGTTGAAGATTTAATTAATAAAATAAATCAATTTTATATGTAAGGAGAAGTTGCAATGGCAGAACTATGGGAAGGAGTAATTCCTTATAATGACGAAGAAAATACATTTGTACCACAGATAACAGCATATCCTGCAGAGTCAAAGGGTGCAGTTATCATATTCCCGGGCGGAGGCTACGGAATGAAGGCATTACACGAAGGTCCGGTTATGGCGGAGTGGTTTCAAAGCTGGGGAATAACATCGTTTGTGGTGGATTATAGGGTGGCACCTTATAAGCATCCGGCAGAGATTTCAGATGCTATGCGTGCGGTAAAATATGTAAGATTTTACGCTGAAAAGTACGGTATAGACCGTGATAAAATTGCTGTTATGGGATTCAGTGCAGGCGGTCATCTTGCAGGCTCTGTATCTGTCCATTTTGATAAGGAGATGTATGAACCAACTGATAGAATTGACAAAGAGGATTGCCGTCCTAACGCATCAATTCTTTGTTACCCGGTAATTGATATGGGATATTACCGTCATGATGGCTCGCAGAAAAATCTTCTTGGTGACAGAGCACCTGAAAGAATGATAGAGTTTATGTCGCTATATAATCACGTGAACGAGAATACTCCTGAAGCGTTTTTGTGGCATACATCAACTGACCAGGCAGTGCCGGTAATGAACTCACTTCTATATGCACAGGCTCTGTCGGCTGAAAGCATTCCATATGAGCTTCATATTTATCCTATGGGACATCACGGACTGGGACTTTCGGAAGATTTACCGTATGTGGCAGAATGGACTGAAAGCTTAAAGGTATGGCTAAAACTAAAGGGTTGGAAATAAGTGGATGTATACTAAAAAAGTAGACAAGAGAAAGAAGAAAGCACTTTTAAAAATTACCGAAAATTTCCGATTATTTAAGGTGCTGCGGTTCAGAATGTCGCATAACAAAGCCGTTTAAGCGGTGTTTGGCAAAGAAATAAAGGCGACTTAAAAAAGCCGCCCATGTGGTCGGAGTGACAGGACTTGAACCTGCGGCACCACGCCCCCCAGACGTGCGCGCTACCAACTGCGCCACACCCCGATCTGATTACTTAAATATTATAACAGAAACTTGTTGGATTGTCAATACCTGTTAAAATTTTAAGGTTAATTTAAGTATTTGTATGTATAATAAAAATCGGATAATTATATTCAGAAAGAGGTGGTTTATATGAAAAACAAAAAAATTATATGCTTGTCAGTGATGCTTATGAGTATTGGAATAAGTGTTGCGGCGGCTGAGGTAACGGTAAATGATGCCGTTAGGATTGATGAAGGTATAACGCTGACTCTGAACACAAACGAAGCCGTAACAGCAAATTTTTATGCGGCAACGTACAACGCAGATGGAGTGTTGGAGAGTGTTGTATGTAAAAACGGGGTTGAGCTTGTGACGGAGTATACCAATTCGGTTTTTCTTGAGAACGTGGCGGACGGTGCAAAAGTGTATGTGTGGAATAGTTTACAGTCGCCGCTTTGCGATGTGTATACTGTAGATACGTCAGTGCCGGTGGGTGACGGAATAATTCATCTTATGGAAACAGAGATTGATGCAACAGGTGTTGAAAATGTAACGGTTGAAGGTACAATAGTTACCATTAATGCAGCAGGGGACTATATAATAGAGGGAACCTTAAATGACGGTCAGATAGTTGTATCAGATGCGTTGGCAAAAAGTGAAGAAGTAAACATTGAGCTTCGAGGTGTAGATGTAACTTGCTCAAACAGTGCTCCGTTTAACGGTGGCGGTGCAACTATAGAGCTTACACTTGCAGAGGATACTGTAAATACATTTACAGATACAGCAAAGTATACAGCATATACGACAGAAAAAGACCCGAAGGGTTGTGTATATTCAAAACGTGATATGGACATTGGTGGCAGCGGTAAGCTTGTTATAAACGCTAACGTCAAGAACGGTCTTGTGTGCGGTGCAGACCTCAAAATAAAGAAGGGTGCAAATCTTGAAGTCACAGCAGTTAATAACGCAATTAAGGGCGATAACGGTGTTGAGTTTACAAGCAAGACAGGTACGGTTATTGTAAACTCATCAGGCGGTGATGCGATTAAGTCGGATGCAGTAATTGAGCTTGATGACGGTACTCTTTTAATAGAGCCTGACAAGGGTTATGTGGTAATCGAGGGCGGTACATTCACTCTTAACGCAACAGCAGGTGACGGTATTCAGGCGGATAATTACTGTGAAATCTCCGGAGGCACATTGGAAATTACTGCCGGAAAAGAGGGAATAAAAGCGAACGAGGTAAATCTCGGCGCTACTGAGGACGAAGAAACTCAGATGACGGACTCGACAACAGGTGAGCCTGTATATGTAAACGGAACTATCTCAATCAGCGGTGGTACAATAGACATCACATCGAGCGAGGACGGAATAAAGGCTTGCGAAAAGATTGATGTATCGGGCGGCGATATAACAATAGATGCATGCGGAGCGGAATCGGATGCTATTCAGGTTGGAGAGAATTCAGAGGAAACCATTGATAACGGAGACGGTACAACAACCACAACAGAAACTGTAATCGTACCGGGCGAGATCAACATAAGCGGTGGAACAATCAATATAGTAACAGCAACTGATGATGCTATTGTTTCACGAGGCAGGCTCGTAATGACAGACGGTACAGTAAAGGGAGTATCTACCTGCGATTTTATGAAGGTATATGACTTGATTGATATATCAGGCGGTACAATTAATATTGTATCAGGAAATGACGGAATCCAATCTGGAAAATCTCTTATTGAAACTATTGACAGTACAGGCGAAACTACTGCAGAGAGCGGTGATACGGTCGGTAATATCAGCATCAGCGGCGGAGATTTCACAATCAAAGCAAACGGCGGTCATACAACCGTTATGGCAGATACTGACCCGAGTGCAAAGGGAATCAAGGCACACACTGAGTTTAATATCAGCGGCGGTACATTTAATATAGACAGTGCAGATGATGCCATTCACTCAAACTACAATATAACAATTACCGGAGGAACATTCGAACTGGCAACAGGTGATGACGGCGTTCACGCAGATTATATCCTGACTCTCGGTACAGAAAACGGTGCTGATGACGATTACACAATAGACATTTCAACATCTTACGAGGGTATAGAAGGTTCAGTTATAAATATTTTGAGCGGTACAATATATGCATATGCTACAGATGACGGTATCAATGCTGCAGGTGATTACAGTGAGGATGGAGTGCTTGCACAGGAAGTAACAATTATGGCAGGCGGCAATTGGGGTCCGACTCAGGGCGCTGACGATACTTCACCTTATGGTATGCTTTATATTAAGGGTGGTAAGACATATGTTGAAGCTTACGGTGATGGTATGGATTCCAACGGCAGTGTAAATATGAGCGACGGTGTAGTAATCATAAACGGTCCTACAAGCAGCGGAAACGGTGTATTTGATATAGGTGATACAAACGGGTGCAGATTTGATATCACCGGTGGCACGCTTATCGGTGCAGGCGCAAGCGATATGGCAGTAACTCCTGATTCGATGACAAACGGATATTTCCTTAGCGGAAAGAGCTCAGGTGGTATGGGTAACAGCCGTCCGGTCGGAAATACCAGCAGCTCATCAAGTTATAGTGCAGGAAAGCCTGTAAAGATTACAACCTCCAACGGTTCAATTATATTTATACCTAAAGTGAATAGCTCATGGCTGTTTGTAACAACGCCTGATATGAAATCAGGCGGCAGCTTCAGTGCATCGAC
>CAYMCT010000084.1:0-6249 GCA_964389075.1 uncultured Lachnospiraceae bacterium | reverse complement strand
AAAATTAACTGTCATTTTAGCTTTTTCCAAAGTTGCTCCGTCACTTGTATTGATGGTCGCCGTTGCCTCACCAAGTTCCTTTTCGCCGTTCTTTATGGTCAGCTTCATATTTCTTGCCGTATTGTTCGGCCAGAACTCAAATGAGCCGGTTGTCAACTCATACTTACCAGGATCAAGCTGGAACTCGTAATCGCATGATGCACCAAGCCAATAACCTGTTTTGTACTTATTGCCGACAGTAATATTATTCGCACCCGGCTTTCCGTAGTCACTTCCGAGCGTACCCTTAATACCCCATTCGTTGTCATCTGTCTTAGCCTGATCGTTTACCGTATTCTTAAGTACCGCAGAAATCGACTTGACTCCGTTAAATACGCTTGTATCTTCATCATTACAGTCAACGAAATAATACATATTATCCGGATATACGCTTATTGTACCCAATACTACAGTACCATCCTCAAGTGTACCTGTAATTTCCGTATCCTCGTATGTCTCGCACTCGGCGATCGTCTTATCCCATGACTTTACGATTATTTCTTCGCCGTCAACAGACACCGTTGCAGGCAAGCCCTTATCAGGTGTTGTGTAACCGATATGACCGATTTCCTTTGAAAACTCAGGGTCGGCTGTCGTTATGTCCGCAACCGCATTCCACGCTGTGCTCTTTGCGGTGTACTCGGCTGTGTCAAGTGTTGATACAGGCATAAATGTATATTCATAATCGAAAATATACCCTGTATTTATTCTCGCGTTTTCTCTTGTCTGTGGGCCACAGCTTGCATTGCCGATACCGAGCGATTTATGGTCTACATTAAAATATGTGTAGTCATTGCTCTGGGTATATCCCGAATGAGATGTAAGCTCATACGGATGCATTGTTCCGTTTCTGAGGTCTTTCGAGCTGAAGTGAAGTGCCGAAACCTCAAGTGCATTACTCTCATAGTTTGGATCTGTTTCCTTGCCCTTGTAGCTCTCGTTTGCGGTTGCAAGAATAGCTGTTTTGCCATTATCTATTGCCGCCCATGTTACATTGTTTACCGTGCCTGTTTCCTGAGTATCTAAATGTGGGAAGAACATATCAGTGGCTGTTGATTTGTAAATACCCTTTACCGCAAATGAGTCACGGTCGCGATACGCCTCGGCTACAGGATAATTATATCCGTACTCGCCGTCAATGCCGGTCTTTATACCGTTGCCGTACCATGTGATATTTTCATACGACTTATCAAGCTGCATTTCCGAACCGAGTCTTAATATAAATCTTCCGTCTTTTGTCTGCCGTGGCATGTTTGTTGTGTCAAGATACATTCTGTATGTAACAGCACCGCTCTTGTCTATTACATATCTTAAAAATTCTTTCGCATACTCAGCACCGCTGTAGTCCACAGTAAGCTTAACGCCTATATCTATGATATGTCTGCCGTCGGCATCTGTCTTATGCGATATTGTGTTCGTAATCGGAGTGATGTTCTTCTCCTCGTTTGCATATCTCCAATTGTCTATCATCGGAGAATCGTTGTTGTGGTTATCTCTTGTATAATTAGGCCTTAATTTATGAATAAGAGTTTCACCGTTATATTTATAATCTGTAAGGAAACCTGTTTTCTTGCTTACGTTAAAGCTGAAATTATCGCCCGTAACAGTGAACTTATCGGTATCCTCGGTTACGCTTACGTTATCGCCGCCGACATCAGCCGCTTCCGGTGCCGCCGGAGCCGCACCCGAAACAGCTATAAGCACATCATCTGATAAATCAAACTGCTCATGTGCCACCTCATGTCCTGCCTTGACCGCCCATGTATCGTCCTTTTCCGTAACCTCAATATATAGCTTGTATTCCGCACCGGGTGTGAAAGTTTGCGGAAGTGATGAGGCATACGGAATTGAAACAGTTCCTGCCTGCTTAGGCTCTACTGACGGAACGTCCGAAACAGTTCCTCTGCCTATCTCCTTACCGTTTTCCGTAAGCGACCAGCTCATATTGTACTCGTTAAGATTCGTAAAGTTGTTTTCATTATATACAACAACCTGTTGATTTTTCAGATTATCGTCAGTTGTCCAGCCGTTTTCAAGCTGACGCTGTTCATATGTCGGAGTTTCCCTAAGCCAGAAGTTCTGATACTGATACTTAACCTCATACAATTCAGGCTGCGGCTGTCTGTCGGGTGATACAAGACCGTTTGCACAGAACTGGCCGCTGCCGCTGCCAGATGCCGTGCCATCAGCCGCCACATTTCTGCCCTCATAGTTTATATCGCCCCAGTCGCCTCCGTAGCCGAAGAAATATCCTTCACGCAGCTTGCCGAACAAATTCTCATTTGCAAGGTATTTTCCGTCCTTATAATAATCACACGGACTTGGAACCTTGTTCTTGTTCGCATCTGTTCTCTCAACATTTTTTGATGAACTTGTCACACGTGACAGCGGAACTATTCTTGACTGATCTACCCAATCCCAGACACAGGCACCTATCATGTTTGTGCCTGAGCGGATTGCGTCCCAGTAACCCTCAAGATCTCCTACTGCATTTCCCATCGCATGAACGTATTCACAGATATAATAAGGCATATTTTTTGAATTTACCGCTGACACCTTATCGGGTGCAGTTGCCCAGTTCGACACAAACTCAACAGTCGGATACATATTACTCTTTATATCCACCGATGAATTTTCATCCATAAACTCAGAATGAATAAAACGAGTCTGGTCTCGGTCTCTGTAATAGCTTACCATCTCGTTGTAGACCGCCTTGCTTCCATCTCTCATACCACCGCACTCATTTCCAATTGACCACGATATAATCGAGCTGTGGTTTTTGAGTGTTTCATACGACGAAATTGTTCTGTCCATGAAAATTGAATGCAATATATTCTGATAAATATTCGCATCACCGTTTGATACCGCCGCTGTTCCGTGGCATTCCGCATTTGCCTCAGCCATAAGATAGAAACCCTTCGTTTCGGCAAGATAATACAAATATTCGTCATTTGAATAATGAGATGTTCTGATTGTATTGATATTGAACTGTTTCATAGTTTTTAAATCAATATCATACAATTCCTTTGACACATATTTTCCGTTTATCGGGTCTGTATCGTGACGGTTTGTGCCCTTCATAAGAAGTGGCTTGCCGTTTATAGTTACTCTGTCATATGATACCGTATCATTATCCATATTGTCGTTTATCTTAGTCTGTGTAAAATTAATTTCACGGAAACCCAAAAGCTGTGCCGTTGACTCCTCATCAGAGTTCAATGACATAACATATAAATTCGGTTTCTCCGCCGACCACTGCATAGGTTTCTCTACCGTTACACTCTGCTCATCAAACACAAGCTCGCCGTTTGCCGGTATTGCCTTGTCTGTTATAAACTCCATTCTGTTCACAACAGAATTCAGATTATCCTTATCATAGAGTTTCGCTGTAACAGTATATCCAGCGGCAATTTCCTTGTCTGTGTTGTTTTTCAGTTTCAGGTTCTTTATAATCCAATCGGCATTCACAAAATCCGCGTCAAAATCCGTTTCAACCTTATAATCTTCGATTGATACCGACGGAACGGAAATTAGGAATACATCACGGAATATACCGCCATCATAAATCATATCCTGATCCTCAAGCCATGTTGAATCGCTGAATTTATGCACTCTTACGGCAAGCGTATGGTCATTGCCATCCGATACATAATCGGTTATGTCGAACTCATGCGGTCTGAACGAATCCTCGCTATAACCTATTACATTTCCGTCAACAAATACATAATATGCACTCTCAACGCCCTGGAATGAAATTCTGATTCTGTCATCACTGTCAAAATCCATATCCTTGATATTTATAGTTGTTCTGTAAAATCCTATCGGATTATATTTTATAGGTGCTTCACCCGGAGTAAGTGTACCCCACATGGCGGACTGAGTTGTACCATTATACGGCTGCTCGCCGTCCTGCCATGGCATTTTTACGTTATCATAGATAGGATAATCCCATACCCACGTCGAATTTTCGCCGTTTGTGGTATTTATATTATTCCACCATTCGCCGTAAGATGTCCAGCTTGACGGCATTTTTACATTACTTTTCCAGTCACTGCCTTCTATGTAATCAGGTGTAGCAAATGCGTTTGTAGTACCATTCTCGTTAATAAGACCGCGTTCTGCGCCCATTGCGAGATTCTTCACAACGGTGAAATTCCATTGGTTTGATACGTCCTCGCCCGTCAGCATTTTAATTCGCCTTGAACGCTCCTTCGCATAATCACGTGCGGATTCAAGCGCCGTTTCCTCATTCTGATACGGCATTGCCGCATCTGTGCGTGCATCAATACGATTTCTGCCGCATACATTATACATTCCGTTTTCCTTGTCATTGTACTCGGTAAACGTTATGCTTTCGTTCTTCTTATCCGGCACATAAACAGTCGTGCCGCTCACAGCGGTATTTTCTGCCCGCGATATTACAGGGAATACCGAGCCGATCATAGATGCTGCGAGTAACAACGAAAATAGTTTTTTTTCTTTCATAATGACCTCCTGTATTTGTATCTTAATCTAATATAGTAAGTGTATCAAAAAAAAATACTATAGTCAATATGGCTCAAAAACATGTGTATTTTAAATAAAACATTGTGTATTTACAATCAATCTTGACTTTACAAAAAATATATGCTAAACTATATTTGAGTCGGACAGTGCTTTATTTCTGTTGGCTTGCGAACAAATATCATAATAAAGGAGGGGATTTGATTATGAATGTAACCAAGTATAAATACTTCTATTTAAAAATCGAAAACATACCATATTGCGAGCATGAACACGGTCGTGATTATTGGTGTCTTGATTATTACAAAAACAAAATGGAGCTGCTTGATTCTGACGGAAATATGATAAAATCCGATATAGATTCTGTCTATCTCATACCGCCAAACACAAGAACAGTTCACAAAAGCTCAAACGGAAAGCCGTTCACGCACACTACTGCTTGCTTTTATGCAGATCGAAAATATATGGACAGTCTTAATATTCCTTACATGACTCCGTTGCATATAGAAAACACACGCGAGCTTGAACAGCTTATGTTAGAGTTAGAGAATAAACAATTATCCGACTCAGAATTCAAGCAGAACGAGCAAAATGCTTATCTGGAACTTATATTGATGTGCCTGCATGATACAATTCAAAATTCCACCTGTAATTACAGCGATGATTCCGGTGAAGATTTTCACACTCTGCGTCATACTATGATGAACAGTCCCGGAGCATTTTGGACTATTGAAGCAATGGCAGCACGTACGAATATGAGCGTAAGCGGATTTCAGCGAAAATACAAAAAGATATACGGCAAATCTCCTATTGCGGATTTATATGATTTTCGATTTCAACAAGCAAAAAAACTCTTGAGCACAGGTTATTCAAACACCTATATTTTAAACTCGTGCGGTTTTAAATCATTGCAGCATTTCTCACGTTTTTTTAAAGAACGCGAGGGTGTTTCACCATCGGAATACAAAAAGAAGATTTCTCAAAAAAATATAACAAAACAAAAATGAGTATCAGCTACGCTCAATACAGTCTATCGTAGCTGATACTCATTTTTTACTTTACATGAAATTTCTAATCTCATGTAAAGTAAAAAGCTTAAAATCCCGTGTGAAAATTTCCTCGCTACGCTTGGAAACGCACATGGTCTGAACTCGGTTGCATAGGCGAGCAGCGAAGCAATGCGGAGCGGCCAGCCTAAAACTTTATCCTTCTACGCCCGCCACAGGCACTTTGTTCAGTTATTTGACCTCTACCACCTTCATAACAGGGTTGCTATTATCTTCCCACAGCATCAGTTTTACCTTTGATGTTACTATCGGTATATCAAGCACAACAGTTCCGTTTACTGCCTGTACCACATCTGCTCTATTAAGAGTATCATTTTCATTATACTGTGCGATATACAGTTTTGCTGATATAACATTCTTGGGTATATTAAGAGTTACACTATTTAATATGCCGTCCTCTTTTACAATGTTGTTAATAACATTATTTTCAACCGACTCTGATGATGGTATTCTTATTACCGTTACCGACTGTGCCTCAAGAGTATACACTCCATCCGACAAATCAATCAGTCTGGTCACCGGAGCAACCTTTTCGCTGTTGTCTATTGTATTGTACGCACCGATTGTCTGTGCTGTAAGCACGGTTGAGAGTGTGTTGCTCATATCAATATCCCAATCCTGTGCAATATTAAGCTTGATA
>CAYMCT010000083.1:0-6258 GCA_964389075.1 uncultured Lachnospiraceae bacterium | reverse complement strand
GCTTTACAGGTATTGTAATTGAAGGTACGTTTATACCCATAATATTAGTATATTCATCAACCATACCAAGACGGTCGTATTGCTTATCCTTTTCCCACGGCTCAAGGTGTATAACCATATCTATCTGCTGCTCATCCTTGATTGCACCCATACCGAAAATTTCCTTGACGTCAATAATACCGATACCACGCACCTCGACAAAATGGCGTATAATCTCAGGCGACATACCAATAAGAGATGAATCTGATACTTTCTTTATCTCAACTGCATCGTCAGCAACAAGACGGTGACCTCGTTTTACAAGCTCAATTGCCGCCTCACTCTTTCCTACTCCGCTTTCGCCCATTATGAGAATACCCTCGCCGTAGATTTCGCACAGCACACCATGCCGTGTTTTCATCGGTGCGAGCTGCTCGTTCAGGTATCTAATAAGCATACTCATAAACTGCGAGGTTCCAAGCTCAGTACGAAGCAGCGGTACGCCATAGCCTTCAGCAAACTCCTTCATCTCAGGGAATATCTGCAAGCCACGTGTTATTACAAGTGCAGGGAATCCCAGTTCAAACAGGTCCTTGATTTTTTCTTTTCTCTCTTCAGTTGCAAACTGTTCAAGAAATGTAAACTCCACCTTACCCATTATTTGTATACGTGTATTATCAAAATATTTAGAAAAACCTACCATTTCAAGTCCCGGTCTGTTAACGTCCGAAGTCGCCACAACAATCGAGTCTATATTCTTCGGTTCATACATAACCTCAAGCTGAAAATGCTCAATAATCTTGCTTAACAGCAAACCTTCATTGTTTTTCATTAGCTTTGCAGCCTCCCTTATCCATACTCATAACTGATATAACTGTATTTTATCAGGCTTAAGAAACCTCAGTTATAATTATTATACCACAAATCACACCTCATTTCAATAACAAATTAGCTATTAATATATAACAATTAAACAATAAATCGTCCTCAAATGACCTCTTTTTTAAGAATTTTGAAAAAATTCAAAAAAATTATCTAAACCACTTGCAAAATAATAAAAAGTGTGTTAGAATAGGTAATGATGTTGTTTAACGCTATTATAGGAGGTGTAAATAATGGCTAAATGCGATATATGCGGTAAGGGTGTAAGCTTCGGTATAAAGGTTTCACACTCACACAGACGTTCAAACAGAACTTGGAAGCCGAACGTAAAGAAAGTTAAGGCTATCGTTAACGGTACACACAAGTCAGTAAACGTTTGCACACGTTGCCTTCGTTCAGGAAAGGTACAGCGTGCCGTTTAATCAAAATGAATTCAAACAGCTTGTCCTCATGAACAAGCTGTTTTTTCATACGGATTATATCTTAATTAATATTACAAAACGATTATACAAATATTAAATTTTCTATACAATATATATAATAAGTAAAAATTGTTTTGCAATTTAGAAAATTATATGATATACTATACTTACGTCACTACATATTTTGGGGACAATATAAATTTTGAAGGGGTGTACTTGTTGGAGAAGCTCTTGGTAAAAGGCGGAAACAAACTACACGGCGATGTTGTTATAAGCGGAGCGAAAAATGCAGCTGTTGCTATTCTCCCTGCTTGTCTTCTGGTGAACGGACTTTGCCGGATTGAGAATCTGCCTGATATAAAAGATGTAAAATTATTCTTGAAAATTCTCGAAAACCTCGGTGCCGAGGTCAAATATATTGACAGAAATACAGTTGAAATAGATTGCACCAATGTTGACTCATACGAGCCTTTAAGCGAGCTTACAAGACGTATGCGCGGTTCAAGCTATCTTATGGGGGCATTGCTCGGAAGATTCCATCATTTCAGAGTTGATCCTCCGGGCGGCTGTGATTTCGGAACAAGACCTATAGATATGCACATTAAAAGCTTCGAGCTTATGGGTGCTGCCGTTGACACTTCACGTGGCATAGTTGCAGCGGATGCCGAAGTTCTACACGGTGCTCAGATATTTTTCGATATTGTATCCGTAGGTGCAACAGTCAATGCAATACTTGCGGCTGTTCTCGCTGACGGAACTACCGTAATTGAAAGTGCAGCAAAAGAGCCGCACGTTGTAGACCTTGCAAACTTCCTGAACGCCTGCGGTGCTCAGATAAGAGGTGCCGGAACAGATACTATACGAATCAAGGGTGTGCCATCACTTCACGGCGGCACATATGCAATTATTCCCGACCAGATAGAGGCAGGAACATTTATGATTGCTGCCGCTGCAACACGCGGCGATGTAACCTTGCACAATGTAATCCCCCGTCACCTTGAAATAATAGGCTCAAAGCTTATCGAAGCAGGTGTAAAGGTGGATTATATGACAGACAGCGTACGTGTATGGGTACCTGATAACACAGTATTCCGTCGTGTAAACTTTATCGCATTGCCGTATCCCGGCTTCCCTACTGATATGCAGCCACAGCTTGTTACTTTCCTTACAACAATACAGGGGACAAGCACCGCACGTGAAGGTGTCTGGGATAACCGTTTCAGATACATTGACCAGTTAAAGAGAATGGGTGCTACTATCCGTGTTGAGGGCAAGCTCGCTATTATCGACGGAGTTGAACAGCTTACAGGTGCCAACGTAAAAGCAACCGATCTGAGAGCCGGTGCTGCTATGATAATTGCAGGGCTTATGGCTGACGGCACTACAGAAATACGCGATATTTATCACATAGACCGCGGATACGAAAGCTTTGAGGAAAAATTCATCGCTTTGGGCGGAGATATACACAGGGTACAGGTTGTAGAGGAAGACTACCTCTGATTTATCAGTAAAAGCAAAGGTGCGGAAATTCTTAAAATTACCGCACCTTTTTTGAAAGGATTATTTATGCTGGAACTATATTCACTTATTAGCGGTTCATCAGGAAACTGTTCACTTGTAACCGACGGAAAAACTCATATCCTTGTAGATTGCGGCACATCAGGCAAACGCATAACAAGTGCACTCAACGACCTATGCCTGTACGCCGAAGGAATAAGCGCAATAGTTGTTACTCACGAACATATTGACCACACAAAAGGCGTTGGTGTTCTTGCCAGAAAACTAAAAGTGCCGGTATACGCAACCGGCGGCACACACCGGGCAATGAAAGTCGGAGCTATTCCGGAAAACTGTATTTGTCACATTAACGCCGATGTTCCTTTTGCGATAGGAGATATTATTGTTACTCCGTTTGAAATACCTCACGACTCAGCCGAGCCATGCGGATTTACTTTTACAAACGGTATTACAAAAGTGGCCGTTGCCACCGATATTGGCGAGATGAGCAGCAGCATCCTCTCAAGGCTCTACGGCAGCAAGCATATTATTCTCGAATCAAACCACGATATTGATATGCTTCGTTACGGTGACTATCCATTCCCTCTGAAGCAAAGAATATTAAGCGCACACGGTCATCTTTCCAACGAGAGTGCCTCATATGCAGCCTTAGAGCTGGTAAAAAACGGCACCGAGCATATAATGCTCGGTCATCTGAGTGAGCATAACAACATTCCTGAACTCGCTATGATGGAAACCTTCAACCGTCTTTCGGATAACGGTATAAAGGTCGGTACCGATATGACTTTACAGGTCGCACACCGTTATGATATAACCACATTCAATGATTAGGAGTTACATATGAAGGTTTCAATTATATGCGTAGGTAAAATCAAAGAAAAGTTCTATACAGAAGCAATCAGGGAATATGCCAAACGTATGACCCGCTTCGCAGACTTCGAAGTCATAGAAGTCCCCGACGAGCGAATACCTGATAATGCTTCAGAAAAAGAAATTGAGCAGTTGAAAAAGCGGGAAGGCGAAAAGATACTTTCCAAAATCAAACCGCAAAGCTATGTTATATCACTTTGCATTGAAGGCAAAACACTGGACAGCGAAGAGCTTGCACAGACAGTAAAATCAGCCTGCCAGTCCACAAGTCATATAGTGTTTATCATTGGTGGGTCATGCGGACTTTCAGACGAAGTCAAGGCACGCAGTGCGTTGCGTTTATCGTTTGGCAGAATGACTCTCCCCCACCAGCTTATGCGTGTTGTTTTATCAGAACAGATTTATCGCTCATTTATGATAAATTCAGGGGCTCAATACCATAAATAACATTGACAATTATGGGAGTAAATGGTACAATTGAACTATATTTTACAACGAAACGAGGGACATATATGAAAAAAATTATTTCATTTTTACTTTGTATGGCAATGTTAAGCTCTGTAACAGGTGCATTTGCCGAAGCAACGCCTGAGAGTACAACAGAACCCACAGAAAGCACAGCAATAATAGGCAGTGCAGATGAACCGACAAATATTATTGTTACCGAAACAAGCAGCGAAATGCCTGCTGAAAGCGAGGCTCCAACAGCAGATACAGCAAGTGAAGCACCGGTTGAAGCAACAACCAACGAGCCGACAGAGAGCGAAGAAGCAACTGAAACACCCACAATCAATCCCGATTTGCTTGCAAATCAGGTAAACGTAAACGTCACAGTTATGCAATTGCCCTTTATGGTTCCGTCCGAGGCAAAGTTCGAACTGTATAACTCAGATAATGAGCTGCTCGCTTCTCAGACACAGCAGATTACCGGTGCCGGTCAGAAGCTTACATACACCTTTGATGTTCCCGATTACCGGATTGGAGATACATTTAGGCTGAAACCCGCAGACGGACTTATGTGCGTACAGTATTACGAAAAAATGTACGATGTCGGCAACGAATTTGCATTTAATACATATTATTATCATGACGAAAACGGAACACTGCATACTTCCAATACAATAGATATTACAGTTGTTCCCTATTTCGAAAAAGCCGTTAACATTAAGTACAACGGGCAGACAGTGCCGCTCACCCCGTCAGCAAGAGTAATTGACGGAGTTACAATGGTTCCGTTGCGACAGCTTGCAGAATATGCAGGGCTAAACGTAAGCTATGACGAAAGGTTTAATTCAGTTGCTGTGTCGCTTGGAAATGAATATATGTTCTTTAACGTAGGCAATGACTACACAACTGTTTTCGGAACCGATTTGTACGCACCGTATCCGACAACCAACATCGACGGCACAGTATATGTCCCGCTTCGCACATTCGCCGACGGAATAGGCTCATCACTGACTGTAAACGACAGCTTTTATACGCTTGACGTAGATATGGGCATTTCATCAAAATGCAGTGCATACTTTGATACAATCCCCGTAAACCAGTGGGGAATCAGTAGCCGTACAAATTATATGGTTTGGGTATCATTAAGCGAATATAAGGTTCGTCTGTACAAAGGCCGTCAGAAGCAATGGAAGCCGATACACGAAGCAACCTGCGCAATCGGTGCTCCCGGAACACCTACAGTAACAGGCTCATTTGAATATAACTACAAAACAAGATGGGATTACGGTACATATTATGTAGGACCGTGCCTTGTATTCTACAGAGGCTATGCTTTACATTCTGTACTGCTCAATCAGAATGGAACAGAATACGATGGCAGAACCGGTGTAATGATTTCACACGGCTGTATAAGATTGAAGAAAAAGGATATTGACTTCATCGCAAACACAATTCCTGTAGGGACAAGAATATACATAACACCGTAAGCATACAGGCAGCAGTAAAATGCAATTTTAACTGCTGCCTTTTCTTATTTAATTACGATGTGCGTAAAAACTGTAATATTGCACATAATACACATACAAGAACAAATAATTTTAAAAAAAATATGATATTTAGATGTTTTTTTCAATTTCCTATTGAAAAATTCATATGAATTTGATATAATGTGTATTGTTTCTTTTATATATCAGGAAATCACCCCATTTCCCATTGTGACTTTCTGATAGCAAAAAGTCTACAGATTACAGGCTGTGCAAACAACACCGTATCAATAGTAACTTTTTAGAATAACTCTTTTCACGGAAGGATTGATGATTAAATGGAAAGAAGAGTAGGAACAGTTTCAAGAGGAATCAGATGTCCAATCATCAGAGAAGGCGATAATCTTGCTAAGATAGTCTGCGAAAGTGTGGTTGAAGCAGCAAAAAGCGAAGGCTACGCAGTTAAAGATAGAGATGTTATAGGAATAACAGAGTCAATTGTTGCAAGAAGCCAGGGCAATTATGCTACAGTCGATGCAATAGCAAAAGACGTAAAGGCAAAATTAGGCGGCGAAACAATTGGTGTTATTTTCCCGATTCTTTCAAGAAACCGTTTTGCAATCTGCTTAAAAGGAATTGCAATGGGTGCAAAAAAG
>CAYMCT010000082.1:0-6341 GCA_964389075.1 uncultured Lachnospiraceae bacterium | reverse complement strand
AAAAAGCGTGGTTTGCCGAGAAGTGCCGGTCATAAGGCAGGTGCAGAGGGACTTAAGAAGGTAGTAACAGAAGCAAACAAGATGGGGATAAAGTATATCACTGTATATGCGTTCTCGACCGAGAACTGGAAGCGACCGAAAAAAGAGGTTGACTTCCTTATGGATTTGCTTATGGACTATCTTATTAATGCAGAGAAAACTCTTGCAGGCGAGAATGTGCGTATCCGTGCAATTGGCTCAAGAAAAGAGCTTTCAAAGGAAATGCAGGAGCAAATTTTAAAAACCGAAAAGCTTACAAGCGACAGAACCGGCATAGTTATGAATATTGCTCTTAACTACGGCGGCCGTGAGGAGCTTATAAATGCAGCACGTTCACTTTGCGAGGACGTAAAGACGGGGAAGATAAATCCTGATGACATAACAGAAGAAGAAATTAATTCACGTCTTTACACAGCAGGTCAGCCTGATGTTGATTTGCTTATCAGAACAAGCGGTGAACAGCGTTTATCAAACTTTATGCTGTGGCAGGTGAGCTATGCGGAAATGGTATTCGTAAAAAAGGCTTGGCCTGATTTCAAGCCGTCGGATTTGCACGAATGTATACGTGTTTTCCAGGGAAGAGGACGCAGATTTGGTGGAATATAAGGGGAGGATTTTAATATGCTGACACGAATAATTACAGCTGTAGTAGCATTGGCTGTTTTGGTGGGTGTGCTTATCGCACCGCCTGTTGTGTTTACAATCGCACTGGCTGCGGTTATACTTATAATGCTTCATGAATGCTATAGTGCTGTAAAGGCTGATAAAACAACGAAATGCATAGGCTTTGTTGCTTCGTTACTTGTATTGATTTCAACATATTTCCTTGAAAATCATATTGTTGTTGCAGCACTTGGAATTATTGCGTTATGTATTTTATATGTTCTTGTAAGTATGGTACCTGTGGTAATTAAGCACGGCAAAAAGAATTACAGCGAGGTTCTGGCTTGCGGATTTATTACATTCTATGTACTGGCTACTATGATAAGTCTGTGGATTATTAAATCATTGTTTGGTACTGCAAATATGATAGTTGTATTTATTTGTGCGTGGTCAACTGATACTTTTGCATATTTCACAGGCTACTTCTTAGGTAAGCATAAGCTGATACCTCATGTGAGCCCTAAAAAGACTGTTGAGGGTGCAATCGGCGGCGTGATAGGTGCTATGGTTATCACAATAGCGTACCTTGCAGTTACAAAAAATGCAATGCAGATTAATAATATGAGTATATGGACTAATATATATATACAAGGTGCAATTATCGGTCTTGTAGGCGGGGTATGCTCACAGCTTGGTGATTTGGCTGCATCAGCAATCAAGCGTGATACAGGAATAAAGGATTTTGGAAACATATTCCCGGGACACGGTGGGTTTATGGACAGATTTGACAGTGTAATGTTCATATCACCGCTCGTACTTATTGTAATGTTCATAATGCAGATGTTTTAATGAGGCTTACTATGGAATTTGAAAAGAACATATCCGTTTTGGGTTCAACCGGCTCAATCGGAACACAGACACTTGAAATTGCACGTGAATACAAGGGCATCAATATCCGTGCAATATCAGCTAATTCGAATATTGAACTGTTAGAAGCACAGTCAAGAGAGTTCAAGCCTGAAATTGTATGCGTGATTGACGAAGAAAAAGCAAAAACGCTGAAAACAAGACTTAGTGATACATCTGTTAAGGTGGTTTCGGGAAAGGAAGGTCTTGTTGAGGCGGCAACCGTACAGAGTGCTGAAACCATTGTAACGGCGGTTGTGGGTATTTCAGGTCTTGAGCCGACGATTGCCGCAATAAAGGCAGGAAAGGATATTGCACTCGCAAACAAGGAAACTCTTGTAACGGGCGGACACATAGTAACAGCTCTTGCAAAAGAAAATAACATTAAAATTTTACCTGTTGACAGTGAGCATTCTGCAATATTCCAGTCGATGCTCGGTACGCAGAATAAAAAAGAGATAAAACGAATTATTCTGACCGCATCAGGCGGTACATTCTACGGCAAAAAACGCAGTGACCTGGAAAATATAACACCGCAGCAGGCTATGCATAATCCTAACTGGGATATGGGTGCTAAAGTCACTATTGACTCATCAACTCTTGTAAATAAAGGTCTTGAGGTGATAGAGGCGAAATGGCTGTTCGGTGTAGATGTTGATGCTATCAAGGTAATTGTACACCGTCAGAGTGTACTTCATTCTGCGGTTGAATTTACCGATAATGCGGTTATTGCACAGCTCGGAGCGCCTGATATGCGCTTGCCCATACAGTTTGCATTGACGTATCCGAACAGACTGCCGATGCAGGATAATGAGCTTGATTTGTTAAAGTACGGCTCGCTTACGTTTGAAGAGCCTGATACAGAAACCTTCTAT
Organism: uncultured Lachnospiraceae bacterium; assembly: GCA_964389075.1. Classification (GTDB taxonomy): domain Bacteria; phylum Bacillota; class Clostridia; order UBA1381; family UBA1381; genus Ornithomonoglobus. The sequence goes on along the minus strand of CAYMCT010000082.1, from coordinate 3,918 downwards.
GCACTTGAGCTTGCAAAACGTGCGGGCAGAGAGGGCGGCACAATTGCAACCGTATTCAACAGTGCAGATGAAGCTGCTGTTGAGCTGTTTATGAAGGGTAAGCTTTCGTATCTCGGCATAACAGATGCGATTGCAAATGCGATGGATAAACATAAGAATATAGTAAATCCGTCATTAGACGATATTTACAATGCCGATAAAGAGGCAAGGGAGATAGTTAAATTAATGGTAAATTGAGTGTTATACTCAAAGTAAGGAGGATACTGTGGTAACAGCTATTGTAACGGTACTGATGTTTCTTGTGATGGTATCACTTCACGAGTTTGGTCATTATATTACGGCAAGACTACTTGATTTTAAAATACTTGAATATGCTATAGGCTTCGGTCCTGCAATATGGAAAAGCAAAAAGAGTGAGATACAGTATTCATTGAGAGTGATTCCGTTTGGCGGATACTGCAAGTTTGAGGGTGAGGATGAAGCGTCAGAGGACAAACGTGCGTTCTCAAACCAACCTGTATGGAAAAGAATAATTGTGGTAGCTGCAGGCGGTGTATTTAATATCATACTTGGCTTTGTACTGTTTATGGTTATTCTCGGAACGTCCGGTTATTCGGTGGTTACAAATGTGGTAAACGAGGTTGTTCCGAACAGCTATATCGAAGAGGTTGGAATTGTTGCCGGTGATGAGATTGTTGAAATCAACGGCAAGGGCGTAAGCAGTTACAACGATATATCTTTATATACGCAGGATTTTGCAGCTGATGAGGAATGTGAGCTTGTTGTAAAGCGTGACGGTGAAAAGCATAAGTTTACGTTCAGACCGTCTGTAAGCGAGAATGTATACACATATACCGAAGACGGAGTAGAGCTCAGAAGCTCGGTCAATGGAGCAGAGGAGGAACCGCTGTTCTATCCATATAATGAAGACCTTCTGAAGGACGAGGAATTAATCGGAAAAACAGAAACCGTTCAAAGACTTATTATAGGCTTTATGGCGGAGCAGGAGGAAATAAATGCTCTTAATATCTGGGGACATTCCTGGGACCAGACAAAGTTTGTTGTTAAGCTTGTGTATACATCACTGTGGCAGATGATTACAGGCAAGGTCGGAGTTGAGCAGATGAGCGGACCTGTCGGTGTGGTATCGGAAATCAATACAGCAGTGAACTCGGGAAGTAAAAGCTGGCTGTATGTGTTTGAGCTTACTGCACTCTTAACAATAAATCTGGGAGTGTTCAATCTTTTACCCATTCCTGCACTTGACGGCGGCAGACTGTTCTTTATGCTCATTGAGCTTATATCACGAAGAAGAATCCCTCCTGAAAAAGAGGGTATGATACACGGAATAGGCTTCCTGTTACTGATTGTTCTTATAATAGTTATTTCATATAACGATATTGTACGTCTGATAACGGGATAGAAAGGTGCTTTGGTATGGAAAGAAAAATTACAAGAGCAGTAAACGTGGGCGGTGTGCAGATAGGCGGCGGAGCAGCTGTTTCAATTCAGTCTATGTGTAATACTGATACACGTGATGCGGTTGCAACAGCTAACCAAATACTTCGATTAGAAGAAGCAGGGTGCGAGATAATTCGTGTTGCCGTGCCTGATATGGAGGCAGCAGAGGCGATTGCGAAAATCAAAAGTATGATTCATATACCGCTTGTGGCTGATATTCATTTTGACTACAGACTTGCACTCAAGTGCATAGAAAGCGGAATTGATAAGGTTCGTATAAATCCGGGCAATATCGGCGAAAAAGAACGTGTAAGGCTTGTAGCCGATGCGGCGAAGGCTAAAGGGATTCCGATACGAATAGGTGTGAACGGCGGTTCGCTTGAAAAGCGGCTTGTTGAAAAATACGGTGGCCCTACCGCAGATGCACTTGTTGAGAGTGCTATGGGACATATTGAAATACTTGATGAGCTTAATTTCTGTGATATGGTAGTATCTATTAAGGTTTCAAATGTGCCGGTTATGCTTGATGCGTACCGCAAATTTTCGGAGGTTTCAGATATTCCGCTTCACGTTGGTGTTACGGAATCGGGAACGGAACGGCTGGGTACAATGAAATCAAGCGTTGGTATAGGTGCACTTCTTTCGGAGGGTATTGGCGATACGGTGAGAGTATCGCTCACTGCCGATCCTGTTAAAGAGGTGTATGCGGCAAAGGATATATTTAAGATACTCGGTATGCGTTCGGGAGGGATTGAATTTGTGTCGTGTCCTACCTGCGGAAGAACTCAGATTGACCTTATAAAGATTGCATCTGAGGTTGAGGAACGTCTTGCGGGAGTTGAAAAGGATATAAAGGTTGCTGTTATGGGCTGTATTGTAAACGGACCGGGCGAGGCACGTGATGCAGACATCGGTATTGCCGGAGGAAAAGGCGAGGGTCTTATATTCAAAAAAGGCGAAATTTTAAGGAAAGTATCCGAGAATAAAATTGTTGAAGAACTGATAAAAGAGGTAGAAAAGCTATGAAAAGATTTTTGATTATAAACGGTGTAAATCTTAATATGCTCGGTGTACGTGAGCCGGGGATTTATGGAAGTAACACTCTTGAGAGTCTTGAAGAGCAGCTAAGTGAAAAAGCGGAGCAGCTCGGCTGCGAGGTTGATTTCTTCCAGAGCAACTATGAGGGCGCAATTTGCGAGGAGATTCAGGGTGCATTGGGTGAGTATGACGGAATTATAATTAACCCGGGTGCATTTACGCATTATTCGTATGCAATACGTGATGCTTTGGGTTCGGTTAAGCTGCCGGCAATTGAGGTGCATATCTCAAATATTCATAAGCGTGAGGAGTTCCGCCACACATCGGTAATTGTTCCGGAGTGTATCGGTCAGATTTGCGGACTTGGCTTTAAGGGCTATGAGCTGGCGTTGGAGGCACTTACAGATGCAGTCAAGGATTGATAAGCTGCTCTCAGGCGTTTCTCCTGAGAGCGCTGTTTTAATTTCGTCATATCCTAATATATTCTATTACAGCGGATTTACGTCAGAGGATGCATATCTTCTTATTACGCAGGACAAAAGGCTGCTTATAACCGATTCAAGATATTTTGTTCAGGCAAAGCAGCAGGCTGCGGATTTTGATGTGGTGAATATCGGGGACGGATGTGAAAAGATTTTTTCTGTACTTCCCGAAAAAAATATTATTTTTGAAGAAAACAAGCTCACATACGCAGAATATGAGAAATTTAAAGAAAAAGTATCGGGTAAGTCCTTTCTTAAAGGTCAGAAAGAAATAGATTTACCAAGACGAATAAAGGACGAAAATGAGCTAAAAATAATAGCGGAAGCAGAAAAAATAGGCGATATGGCTTTTTCGCATATACTCGGAATTTTAAAAGCCGGTATGACGGAACGTGAAATTGCACTTGAAATCGAAATTTTCATGAAAAAGCAGGGTGCAAGCAGACTTTCGTTTGAAACTATAGCTGCATCGGGCGTTCGTTCGTCTATGCCTCATGGGGTTGCGTCTGATAAGGTGATAGAAAAAGGCGAATTTCTGACGCTTGATTTCGGGTGTGTGTATAACGGCTATTGCTCGGATATGACAAGAACTGTTGTTGTCGGTACACCTGACGGACACCAGAGGGAAATATACGAAACCGTCCTGAAAGCACAGCAAACAGCACTTGATAAAATGTGTGTGGGGATGGACTGTGCAGACATTGATGCTCTTGCACGTGATGTTATAAAGAACGCAGGCTACGGAGCAAATTTCGGACATTCGCTCGGTCACAGTGTGGGTATAGAAATCCACGAAAATCCGTGCTTCTCGCCTAAGAGCAAGGACACTCTTGAAGAAGGTAATGTATTAAGCGTTGAGCCGGGCATCTATATTGACGGTGTGATGGGTGTAAGGATTGAGGATTTAATCGCCGTAAAGGACGGAAAAATCGTAAAT
>CAYMCT010000081.1:0-6346 GCA_964389075.1 uncultured Lachnospiraceae bacterium | reverse complement strand
CCATTGTATATGCCGGACGAAGAACTACCGGGTAGTTCAGCTTTTCAGCAATAGCAAGAGCTTCGTCTACTGTATATGCAACCTCACTTCTTGCCATCTCGATTCCAAGACTGTTCATTGTTTCCTTAAACGCGATTCTATCCTCGCCACGGTCAATAGCGTCAACCTGAACACCGATAACCTCTACGCCGTACTTTTCAAGCACGCCTGCCTTATCAAGCTCTGAACAGAGGTTCAAGCCTGACTGTCCGCCAAGGTTCGGCAATAATGCATCAGGACGCTCTTTCTCGATAATCTGAGCAAGTCTTTCTACGTTAAGCGGTTCGATATATGTTACATCCGCTGTTTCTGTGTCTGTCATTATTGTAGCCGGGTTCGAGTTCACAAGAACTATCTCATAACCGAGCTTACGCAATGCCTTACAGGCCTGTGTTCCTGAATAGTCAAATTCACAAGCCTGTCCTATAATAATTGGTCCTGAGCCTATAATCAGCACTTTATGAATATCTTCACGTTTTTTCATAATATAGTCTCCTTTGTAATCAAAAATCCGTATCAAATTAAAAAATACCTTACCTAATAGTATCCTATATTTCGAGATATTTGTCAAGTATTATTTTCAAAGTTTTTATATTTTTTTGTCTTTATACGAAAATTTGCAGATTTATGTCAACGATAATCCTACAATATATATAAACAGTGTTAAATACAGAAAAACACCTGCCATCATAGCATACAAAACCTTCGACGGTGACTTTGCACTCCACATAGAGCGGAGTATTTCATATGTTATTGCAATGTTACCCGCAAGTCCGCATAAAAGGAGTGTGGCAAAGGTGAACTGCGAGAATATTCCCAGTACCACGCCTATAACTCCGATAACCGTCATCGGGAGCATTGCAAATACCAGTCGCTTTGCATAATCCCAGTACGCAGCAAACATCTTAAAAATCCATTTGCCTATTGCATAGAACACAGCCGAGTACAGTAACAGCATTGCAATTCCGGCAATTGCGCCCGACACTGCCGACATAATCCACGAGTATACCACATTGTAGCCGGTAATACCGTTAAAACCAATAAGATTGCCAAGCAATCTCAATGCACCTCTGCTTGTGCCTGTCAGCACCGAGAACACGCACAGACCGCTTATAACGCCTTCAAACGCCGCAAGTGTTAATATTTCAGCCTTGCCCATACTGCATGGGTTCATTATGGTTTCTATCGGTGATTTCAGAAATGATTTGATATTATGCAACAGATTTGAAAATACATTGCTGCCTGAAATCCTTTGTCTGCTTGCCCTGTTTGCACGTGCTGCGTTCCTCTTTGCGGCTTTTTCTGCCTTGCGGCGTGCCTTTTCTTCTCTTGCCTGAGATTTTTTTGCTGCATCATTTGATGACTGCGTCTGATTACTCTGTTCCCTTATATTACGCTTATGGACACTCATTGCGCAGTCACATACCTGACCTTTTTCAAGGGTTCTGCCGCAGTATATACACTCTCTCATAAAAATACTCCTTTCTGAAGGCTTAATAGTAAAGCCTTGATTCAAATTCACGTTTTCTTATTTCGTCAATAACTTTATCTCGCTTGTACAGCTTTACTTCAACATCTCCGATATTATAGTCAAAGCCTTCAACCTCACTGAACAGCTGTGCTATATCCGTATCAAAAACAAAGCTTGATACAGCTTCTGTTACAAGTGTCTGCTCGCCCGGTGCCAGATGAAGCTGCGCAGGGTTTGCCACAAGCACATACTCCGCATTATAAAGCTCATTAAGCCGCCAGTAGTCACGTGAATCCACTTCGGGCAATGCAACAATATAGTTCCCGTCACGAACACTCTTTTTACCGATTGACGGCTCTACGTTTCTTAAAATGCTGTCATTCAGAACGAACGACGACGACAGCACACTGCACACAGAACCCTCAGGGATTGTTTTATCAAGTGCATTCTTTATTCTGAGAATCTGAAGAATGTCTGTTCTCGTTTCAGGCATTGCCGAAAATGTAGGTATTGCGGCTATACTTTTTATCTCCTGTATATTTGACGGCTGCTCTCTGCCCACAAACGGGCTCAGAAAGTTCACCGTCGCAATTGCACATATGAACACCTTACTCCAGTCGTTCCACACACAATTTGTCATAAATATTATCACAAGCGTCAGCGCAGGAACATACATAAGCAAATGCTGCTGACCGTGAGTCTGGGTTGTGATAAACATTGCCGCACACACCAGTATCTGCAGCCATAGAAATACCGGACGATATTCCTTGCTCCTGATTGCCGAAACAAACGGAACCGCTAATGCAATTATAAGGAATATAGAACCATAATAGCGTGTTATCAGCTTCATATCAGTTGAAACTGTATATTTATAGCCCGAATACAATGCCCCGTAATCCTTCAGCAATATTCCCGTCAAAAACGGTTTAAAAACTGTGAGGAGCAATATGCCTACAACAGCACAGGTAGTGATGAGATTTTTCCATTTTGCATTGAATAAAAGGCAGTCTGCAACCATAGCGGTTATAAACGACACTGCAAAAAACGCAAAATATCTTCTGAACACCATAGCGGTTACAAGAAGTATGCCTATTATGATATATCTATGCCATTTCCCGGTTATTCCGTCCCCCGAATAATACAGATTATAGCACGCAAGTCCGATAAGCACTCCGCCAACATCTACAAAGCCTATTAATGCCATATAAAGTGTTACCGGCATCATAAACACTGATATAAGCAATGCCGACCACGCAGTTTTTGCAAGCTTTTTGCAGAGCCGGTATATAAGTACCGCTGACGGAATCAGATACATCACAATAAGTCCGGTAACGTATGCCATTCGTGACGGTCCGAAAACAAGCGACCACAATGCCGATGGCAGTGCCGCAACATAGTTATAATCACTGGTTCCGATTGATTCGTAAACCGCCCGAACCGGATTCTCTCCGAGACTTCCCTTCGCCACCGCACGGCTTATATCCCAATACGTTGCATTGTCCCAGAAATATATATTATTACTCAAGCCCGTATATAACAGACCTGCCAGCAACATAAGAATACATAATATGCCGAGTAACGCAGGCGCAAACCAGTTCTCGCTTACACATTCACTGATGCTTCTGCGTTTTTTCGGTTTTTGCTGTTTTTCTTCCATCCATTCGAGAATGTCCATTTAACCTCTCCATTCCGTAAACAACGACATTATTTCATCATCTGTAAGAGTTGAAAGTGTTTCTGTGTTAACCTTAATAATATCATCTGCGAGCATACGTTTTTTATCCTGAAGCTGCAGAATTTTTTCTTCAATAGTCCCCTTTGCAGCAAGCTTTATTACCTGTACCGCCTTTGTCTGACCGATTCTGTAGGCCCGGTCGGTTGCCTGGTCTGTTACGGCAGGATTCCACCACGGATCATAATGGATTACCATATCTGCACCGACCAGATTAAGTCCTGTTCCGCCTGCTTTAAGAGAAACAAGAAATATGGCTCTTTCACCGTTATTGAACCGTTCAGCCATAGCGGTTCTTTCTGCTGATGCTGTTCCGCCATTGATGCAGAAGTATTCTATACCCTTTTCATTCAGCTGTTCAGCTATAATATCAAGCATTGAGCGGAACTGCGAAAATACAAGTATTCTTCTGCCTGACGATATAGCAGAGCTCACTATCTCAAAGAACAAATCAAGCTTACCGCTTTCGCCGTCATATACCGAATCGAAAAGACCCGGATGACAACAAATCTGTCTTAATCGCATAAGCAAGGTAAGAATTGCAAATCTGCTGCCTTTATCTCTTAATATACCCTGAGCTGTTCCTCTTGCCTCTTCAAGGAATGCGGCATATACCGCTTTCTGTTCACGGGTCAGTTCAGCAAGCATTGTTGTTTCTATTTTTTCGGGAAGCTCGTGCAATACGTCGTTTTTCATTCTTCGCATCACAAACGGACGTATCATACTTCGCAGCACATCGGAAGCCGCACTGTCACCCTCACGCATTGCCGGTATTTCGAACTGTTCCCTGAATGCCCTTGAACCCTTAAGGTAGCCCGGCATAACAAAATCAAATATCGACCACAACTCCATAAGCGAATTCTCAATAGGAGTACCGGTTATGGCAAACTTATGCTCGGCACGTATTCTTTTCACTGACACCGCATTCATAGTTTTATAGTTCTTTATATACTGAGCCTCGTCAATAAAGCAATACGAAAACTCCACACTTTTGTACATCGCTCCGTCACGTCGCAAAAGCGGATACGAGGTTATAATAAACTCGTAATCATTTACGGTTTCTATAAGCTCCCTTCGCATCTCTTTTGTACCTGTCACTAAAAGCGACTTTGCATCAGGAATAAACTTCTCTATCTCCCTCTGCCAGTTATAAACGAGGGTGCTCGGAGTGACAATAAGCACAGGCTTTGACGGTTTTATGCCGTGAATATATGCAAGCACCTGCAGGGTTTTACCAAGACCCATATCATCTGCAAGTATTCCTCCCATACCCATTTCAGAAAGCTGCGCTAACCATTTCACACCGTCCTTCTGATACGGACGCAGTACATTGTAGAGATTATCGGGGATAACCGGCTCTTTTGAACGTATCTGCTGCATATATTCTTTTATATTATCATCAATATTTACACCCTCTGCATTCTCAAGAAACAGCATATGGTGCTTTGGTATTGTCTTTAAGCCTCGCTCTATATCCTGCGAATCAAAGTCCATACGTTCAAGGATTCGCAGCAGCTCACTCTTTTTGTTGTTGATAAGATTTATGAAGCCACCGTCAGACATACGATAATATTCACGACGCAGACGTATGGCATCAAGAATCCCACGCATTTCCTCGGGCGACAAATCGCTTTCAAAGCTCATTTCAAGAAAATCAATACCACTGTTATACGATGCATCTACGTTCAGATTTATATCATCACGTATTTTAAGAGCTTTGAATCTGTCTGTTACCGTCACCCTTGCGTAGTGAGTAAGCTCGTCAAGCTCCTCAGTGATAAATCTGTATATAGCATCATCACCTGTGAGCCTGTAAACTGCACGTTCTCTGTCAAACCAGTTAAAGAATGATAAAATTCTGCTCTCCTTTATATGGTTTCGTATTACTATCTTTCCGTCCTGTTCCGTTTCCTCTGTAGGAATTTTGAACTTAATTCCGCCGTACACTGCTACCGCAACAGCTGTTATGCCGCCGTCAAATGCGTCAAGACACACCTCGAACACCGGCTCGTCGTTTACAATCAGCTCCTCCATACCGGTTATGACAACTCCGTGCTTTCCCCGCAGTGACGGAAGTACATTCGCCGCAAATAGCATAGTATTATCGCCCTTAAAGGACAGCTGTGTTCTGCTCTCATCGCTGAATGCCCTGTATATCGGCATAAAGTATTCACGCCATTCGGGAGATGTTTTATATACGGTTTCATTATGAAGGAACCACTCTCCGTCAGGAGTTATTGCAAACCCGTATTCTGAAACCGATAAAATAATATCCCTGTTAAAGGCTTCTACATCAATTACAATATCCGGGTCATCCTCAAGGATACGCACACCGTTCAGAATAATTCCGTCATATACAAGCTTGAAATCTATTCTCGAAAGATACGGCAGTATTCTGCTCATAACCGCAGCTCCGAATGCAGTTCTGCTTGATGCTTTCTGGTATATTTCTATACCCGTAGAACGTGTTTCGTAGACCTCGGCAAGAATTGATATTACCTTATCCTCATTTTCAGGGAAATACATCTTTTTGCGGTTATAAACCGTGGTTCTGTCTATCTTGAAATCACGATAGTTCAGATACGAGTCAAGGAAATTTTCAAGACCTCTGATTTCACCACCGAATTCGGGAAGTGAAACAGCTATCTCATATAATGCTTCCTTTCGTGATGACGGCTTTATGAAAACAGTAAATGCTGCACGTATTTTCTGTTTTTCGGTTCTTGACGCAAATTCGTTACACAGCGCCGATGCAATGTTATCGTTTTCGTTTTTATACGAGCCGCCTTCTTCAAGCTCCGCCTGTCGCTGTTTCAGGGTTGCAACGATATGCTTGCAGGTCGTCTGCATAGTTTCGTAATACGGGCAGGTACACAGAGCATTATCAACACCGTCTTGATTCAGAGTGATTTGTACATTATACAAATCCTCACCGTCAACTACGGCAGTAAGCTCGGTTTCAGAACGCTTACGCATATGAACACGGCCCTCGTTGAAGTATTCCACACCACGCTTATAAATCATTGAAGAACATATCTTTTTGATTTGACTATCGGAAATCCTCATATCCGCACACACCGCCTTTCCCCGAATTTATCATCATT
>CAYMCT010000080.1:0-6387 GCA_964389075.1 uncultured Lachnospiraceae bacterium | reverse complement strand
ATTGCATCAACAAGTGTTGTTTTGCCGTGGTCAACGTGTGCAATAATTGCGATATTTCGTATATTTTCTCTTTTTACCATTCTTCTAGCCCTTTCGTATTTAAAATACTAAACCAATTTTATTATATACCTAAAACAGGATTTTGAAAAGGTTTTTCGCAAAAAAACAGTAGTTTACACAAAAGGACTCAAAAATATGCCTTTTCTGTTGTCAGTTTTTTTAACAAAAAAATACCATACAGACAAATAGCGTATGATTTATCTGTATGGTTCTGTAATTTTATGATACAAACAATACTGCTACACTTATAAGTACACTTGCAAGCATTATTCCTGCAATCACCATACAAGTGATTTTAGCCATTTTTCTGCTCATCATTTCTTGATTTCCTCCTGTTTATCAATCACTCTTTTGATTATTGTAGCCGCCTGCGCCCTTGTTGCCTTTTCCTTAGGTGCGAACATATTATTGTCTGTTCCCTCTATAAATCCGTGTGCAACAGATAGCTTTATTGATGTCTGCGCCCAATCGCTTATTCTGTCATTATCAGCAAAATCCTTGACCTTTGATACATTAACCGTATCGTTTGTGAGTACAGTCCTTGTATACTGATAAACATATTCAGTAAGAACTGCCATTTCCTCACGGTTAATAGTAAGATCACCGTTAAACGCACCGCTGTATACCACCTTTGATTCTGTAGCTGTTCCGTTTTCATCAACGGTGTATTCTACGCTCTGCTTGAAGCCTGCAATCATTGATTCAGGGATTAATCCGCAATCAAGAGCTTTCTGTACATACGGTGCATACCATGTTCCTGCTTTTACTTCAAGACATTCACCCTCACGGTACGGTGTAGTTTCCATTCCTGTTGCTTCCATTATCATTTTAAGATACTGAGCACGTGTCACATCACCGTCAGGCATGAACTGCGTGTTCGTAACACCGTCTACTATGCCTTTATCGGCAAGAGTTTTTATTGTGTCCTCTGCCCAATGTCCTTTTATGTCCGTAAAGCTTGCGGCAAATGCGGCTGTCTGCGTGAGCATTGTCGCCACAATTATTCCTGTTATTATTTTTTTCATTCTATCATCTCCCTGTTCCAAAACCTGTTTCTCCAAGCAATTTCTCAGTTGATTTTAATTCCATACTACCACGAATATTTAACATCACAGTTGCTGCTTCAACTCTTGTGAGCGTTGATTTCGGATAAAACATATAATCGTCATCACCGTCAACAATATTATTATTAAAGGCAGCTTCGACTGCATTTTTATATTCAGGCGAAACGTCGTATATATCAATTAATGTACTTTCATCGTCTCTTTCATATAAGCCGTCATGCTCTATATCATTTTTAAGCTGATACGAAACACAGTTCATTGTAAGTGCCGCCATTTCCTCACGGGTAATCTCCACATCACCTTTAAACTTTCCGCTGTATACATTAATATCAATCGTTACAGCTTCTTTTTCCTCAGTTGCTTCTGCTAAAACCTTTGTAACAGCTTCCTTTTTGCAATCTTCAATCATTGCTTCGGGAATTAAATCCTTATCCAAAGCACTTTGTAAATAGTAGCAGTACCAATCATTATTCGTTGCATCAAGACACTCACCGTCACGGTATGCATGACCTGAAATTCCGCACATTTCCATTATCATTTTAAGGTATTCTGCACGAGTTACACTTCTGTCAGGTTCAAATTTACCGTCACCAACACCATCTACAACACCGATGTTTTTTGCTATAATTATAGTATCTTCTCCCCAATGCCCGCTTATATCAGTAAATTCTTCTTCCTCCTTTAAATATTCTTTTAATTCAGCAATATTTTCACTCGTTATATTCGCAACCAGCATCGCAACTGTTTCGGCACCCAATTCCTTCAAATGTGTGTGGTCATCAGTTCCCATTGGATATGCTTTACTTTCAAGCGGTTCGCAAATAAAATAACAGTAAAAAACTTTCTCTTCCCTATTAAGGTTAGCTAATATATTCCATCCAGCTGTCATATATGCATTTACATCGAGCAGTATAGCTCCCGTTTCCTCAGCAACCTCTTTTGTAGGAACGGCATAGTCCTGACGTGATTCCATGAACTCGCCCTTTTCTTCATCATACCATGCTGCAGCTGTTGCAGTAAGGAGAACGGGGATTCCGCCACGTTTTCTTATTTCACCGATATATTTCTCTGTTAAAAGAACCTTGTAATCCTCGACACTGATATATCTTTCAGGCTTATTTACTGCACCGTCGTTTATACCGAACTGTATAAACACATAATCTCCCGGGTGTATTTCGGTGAGTATTCTGTCAAGACGACCGTCATTATTATAGCTCTTTAAACTGCGTCCGCCCATCGAACGGTTTTCGATAATAATATCATCAGTAAAATACTCTGCAAAGACCTGCCCCCAGCCCGTCTGCGGATACACCTTTGTATGGTCGTATGTCGGTGCGGTTGAATCACCTGCAATATATATAGTAGGTTTTTCACCTTTTTGGCTTCTGTTCGGTAACTGTTCAATTTCAATTTCCGTTACGTTAGGGTTTGTACCCTTTACCTGTACGGTAATTTTTCCGTCAAGCGGTACTACAGGCTGTGCATTTTCCTGTACCTCGCCAGCTTCAAGAGTATATACTCTCACTCGTTCTCCGCCGTTTATGTATATGTTTGCATTTGTTTCGGTGTCACCGCCCGTTGTTACGGTTACGGTATAGTCACCATCAGGCACCTCCTGCTCGAACATAACGCCGTTTTCAGCATCAGGGTTCACTTCTGACATATCATATGTGCCGTAAAACAGCTCTGTTTCATTCTCTGCCTGCACGCATGGAATTACAGGCAATGCCATAATTGAGACTGCCAATGCTAAAACTTTTCTGAATAACATTCAAATCACCGCTTTCTTAAACTCTTAAAAAACTCTTTTATTACAGCCGTACATTCGTCTTTTAAAATACCGCCCTCTGTATCAACCGAATAATTACACAAATTCATATCAAGTAAATTTATCCGTGAGCCGGTACACCCAGACTTTTCATCACTTGCGCCGAAATACACCTTTTTAATACGTGAATTTAAAATTGCACCTGCACACATCGGACACGGTTCGAGCGTTACATACATTTCACAGCCCGGCAATCTCCAACCACCAAGCTTTTTGCACGCACGTTCTATTGCAATCAACTCCGCATGGAGAAGTGCATTCTTTTTCGTTTCACGCTTGTTATAGCCACGTGAAATAATCACGCCGTCACGTACAATTACCGCACCGACAGGCATTTCGCCTATTGCCGCCGCCTTTTTCGCCTGACGGAGTGCTTCACGCATAAATTTATTTTTCAACAAGTCGCCACTCCTTATATTTTAACCCACCAACCATAACGCACAAAAGAAGCGAGCAGATTACCGCTTAACGAGGCGACAGTGTATGTTTATACTCCGAGACTCGGCAAGTGGTGAGATGCGACGCTTATTTTGCGTGTTATGAACGATAATCTCCGTTAATCTTTACATAATCATAGGTAAGGTCGCAGCCCCAAGCCTTTGCTTCTGCTGTGCCTGCGTTAAGGTTTACGTCAATGAAGATTTCTTCTGCACCTAAAACAACCTTTGCAAACTCCTCCGAGAACGGAATACCGGCACCGTTACGGCACACCGGAAGAACACCTGCATCAGAGCGGAAATCAACGTCTACCTTGTCAATATCAAAATCTGCCTCGGCATAGCCTATCGCGCAGAGAACACGTCCCCAGTTTGCATCCTCGCCGAACATTGCACACTTTAAAAGCGGTGAGCGGATTACACTCTTCGCAACAATAATGGCAGTATCCAAATCAGGTGCATTTGTAACTGCACACTCGAGCAGCTTTGTTGCACCCTCTCCGTCCTTAGCAAGCATCTTTGTAAGCTCACTCATTACAATATAAAGTGCTTCCTTGAAAATTTCGTAGTCTGTGCCGAACTCATAAATTTCAGCATTTCCTGCAAGTCCGTTCGACTGTAATATAATCATATCATTTGTTGATGTATCACCGTCAACGCTCAGACAGTTATATGTAACCTTAACTATATCAGACAATGCCGCCTGCAGCATTTCAGGCGAAACAGCAGCATCGGTTGTGATGAAGTTAAGCGTTGTTGCCATATTCGGATGAATCATACCGCTGCCCTTCGCCATACCGCCAAGACGGCAAAGCTTACCGCCAAGCATAAATTCAACTGCATATTCCTTTTTTACTGTATCTGTCGTCATAATGGCTGTTGCTGCACGTTCGTTACCGTCATATGCAAGCCCGTCAGCAAGAGCTTTTACATTTTCCGCAATCGGTTCTATCGGTAAAATCTGACCAATAACTCCCGTTGATGCAACAAGCACGTCCTCTGTATTAAGACCAAGCACACCTGCAGCGAGCTCGCACATCTTTTCTGCCTTTTCAACACCGTCAGCATTGCAAGTATTTGCATTCTTTGAGTTCATTATAACAGCACGCGACTTTCCGCCTGTCTTTGCAAGATGTGCCTTTGTAACTGTTATGGGCGCACCCTTTACCTTGTTTGTTGTATAGACACCCGCTGTGCTTGCAGGCACATCCGAAATATATAAGCCTAAATCGTTTTTATCTTTGTTTTTGTTGAGTCCGCAGTTAAGACCGTTTGCTTTGTAACCCTTTGCCGCACATACTCCACCATCTATTACTTTATACATTAAAATCATCCTTTCAGAATAGCGTATACACTATATATTTTAATACATATCCACGCTAATGTCAATACAAAAACGCCCGAATTTTCGGGCGTTTCATATTTAAATTAATCATCGTCCTCATCGTCATCTGACGGGTCGTACATTTTGGTTATTATAACCTCTGTTACACGGCGAGGGTCACGTTTGGATACCCATACATTAAGCGGTCCTGAGTCAAACGATTCACCAACTCTTGGAATCTTGCCGAACTCCTCCACTACCCATGCACCTACTGTTGAATGCTCTGTTTCATTATCCAGATCGAACAATTCAAACGTATCATCCAGATCCGAAGTAGCACGGACTTTATATTTATCGTCATTTATTTTCACAAACGGTTCTATTACTGTGTCGTGTTCATCCCAGATTTCGCCAACAAGCTCCTCCAGAATGTCTTCAAGAGTTACAATACCCACCGTACCGCCAAACTCGTCAAGGATAATTGCCATATGCGATTTCTTTGACTGCAATGTCCGTAAAAGCTCGGATATTTTCATTGACGGAACAACAAATATAGGGTCGTGCATTACATCACCGACATACTGACCTGTTTTCTTCATTACAGCAAAGTCTTTCTGATTTAATACACCTATAATATTATCTATTGTATCACGGTATACCGGCAGACGTGAAAATCCCTTTTCGAACTGTTCATTTATTTCTTCTATGCTATCCTCAATATCAACAGCTACAACGTCCACACGGCTTGTATAAATATCTTCAACCTCGATATCGTCAAACTCAATAGCGTTTCTTATAAGCTCGCTTTCGTTCTCGTCAATCTCACCGTCTTCTTCCGCTTCCTCGACCATTGTGATAAGCTCTTCTTCTGTTACACCTCTGTCATCAGGTGCTTTGATAAACTTATACACCAGCTTCTGCCACATTGACACCAACCACGAGAGCGGTGTGAAAGCTGTTACAGCCATACCGATAATCGGTGCTGCAAACATCGCAAAGCTTTCCGGGAAATTTTTTGCAAGGCTCTTTGGTGTGATTTCACCAAACATAAGTACCACAACTGTCGTTGCTATCGTTGCAACAGTCGCACCAAGGTCTTCGCCGAGCAGCTCTATAAACAGAACTGTTGCGATTGCTGTTGTTGCTATGTTTACAAGGTTGTTGCCTATAAGTATTGTCGATAACAAACGGTCTATATCTTCAGAAAGCTTCGTTGCCTTTCTTGCACGTCTGTTTCCGTCATTGGCAAGCGATTTCATTCTGATTTTATTCATCGAGAAAAACGCTGTTTCGGTTGCAGAGAAAAATGCAGACAGCATAATTAATACTGCAAGTATAATGATTTTAGTTAAGTATTGCGACATACTACTGTCACCGTCCATAAAAAATGTTGCTCCTCCTTAAAGCTACAATATTATACATAATTTATGCCCTACCGTTCATTTCCTCATCTTCAGGCTATGTATAATACGTTGGTTAATATGATACTATTTCCGATTATACTATATATATTCACAAAAAGCAAGTATTTTTTAGAATTTTTCAAAGTTTTTTAATATTGTCATAACACACTACCGTTAATCACTGTTTTTTGCGATTCTGGATATACTTATTAATCTCCGCTCCCAACAGAAACATATACTGACAGAAATATACCCACAGCATAAGCAATGC
>CAYMCT010000079.1:0-6402 GCA_964389075.1 uncultured Lachnospiraceae bacterium | reverse complement strand
AGAGATAATTTATATAAGGCGTTAGACATCGGAGAATGGTGGTTAAAGGACGCTTTGAATCAGTTAGCGTAATTGTGAAAAAACAGAAACATCCGAAAAAATATCCTTTCGGATGTTTCTGTTTTTTTGTTACTTCAATGAATCCGGTAACTGTTCCTTGATTTTATAAAATGTTTCCTGGCTTATGATATGCTCCATCTTGCAGGCATCCTGCTGCGCGGTTTCCTCACTTACGCCAATCCATACAAGATATTTTGTTATTGTTCTGTGCCGGTCGTAAATCTTTTCGGCAATCTCCATTCCTTTTTCAGTGAGTAAAATCATACCGTGCGGGTCGTTTTCGATGTATCCGTCATCCTTCAAAAGTGCAACTGCTCTTGATACGCTCGGTTTTGAATAGTTAAGCTCGTGTGCGATATCTATTGAACGTACATAACCGTATTTGTTCTTTAAAACAAGTATTGTTTCAAGATACATTTCGCCTGATTCAAGTAATTTCATAGCGTTTCCTCCTGTAACAGCTGTTTCTGTGTGAAACTGTAATTCAATCTTTGAATATATTTTAGCATATTCTAACTCGAATTTCAAGAGGAAATTATAAATATTTAATTATGAGGGGTGTTTTAATGTAAAAATTTAATAAATATCGTTATATTTTAACTTTTTTTAATAAAATGGTTGTTTTTTTTGAAGTTAGATGATATAATGATATGATGAAACAGGAATGTAAATTTTTCAGTAAAGGAATTTGCGAAAATGAGAATATATAATACTTTAACAAGAAAAAAAGAAGAGTTTATTCCGCAGGATAAGAATAATGTAAAAATGTATTCGTGCGGACCTACGGTTTACGATTATTTCCATATCGGAAATGCAAGACCGTTCATTATATTTGATACAATGCGCCGTTATCTTGAGTATATCGGTTACGGAGTAACTTTTGTACAGAACTTTACCGATATTGACGATAAGATGATTCGTCGTGCCAACGATGAGGGCATAACAGTAAAAGAGCTTGGTGAACGTTTTATAAAGGAATACTTTACCGATGCTTCGGCAATAGGTGTAAAGCCGGCAACAATTCACCCAAAGGCTACAGAAAATATTGATGCTATTATTGATATAGTTAAAAAGCTTGAGGATAACGGCTATGCTTATGCTGTAGACGGTAACGTATACTTTGCAACAAAGAAGTTTGCAGAGTATGGCAAGCTCTCAAAGCAGCCGCTGGAGGATTTGGAAGCAGGCGCAAGAATAGACGTTAATGACCATAAAAAAGACCCAATGGACTTCGCTTTATGGAAAGCAAAAAAGGACGGCGAACCGTTCTGGCAGAGTCCGTGGGGTGAGGGCAGACCGGGCTGGCATATTGAGTGCAGTGCTATGGCAAACAAGTATCTGGGAGAAACAATCGACCTTCATTCGGGCGGTCAGGATCTGATATTCCCGCATCACGAGAATGAGGTTGCCCAGAGTGAATGTGCAAACTGTAAGCCGTTTGCAAACTACTGGATGCACAACGGTTATATAAATATTGACGGTAAGAAGATGAGTAAGTCGCTCGGTAATTTCTTCACTGTTCGTGACATCTTAAAGCAGTATAGTGGTGAAATTATAAGATTCTTTATGCTCTCCGCTCATTACCGCAGTCCGATTAACTTTGCCGATACTTTAATGGAGCAGGCAAAATCAGCTGTTGACAGAGTATACACCTGTATTGAAAATCTCGAATTTCTTTTGGGCAATGCAGAGGATAAAACGGCTGATGGCGGTCTTTCAGATAAGCTCAATGCTTGCCGTGACAAGTTCAAGGCGGCGATGGATGACGACCTTAACACAGCTGATGCTATTGCTGCTATATTTGATATTGTGTATATAGCAAACACAGAGATAACAAGTGCTTCGGGCAAAGAGGCAATAGAGCTTGCACTTTCACTTATACGTGAGCTTGGTGCAGTTTTAGGTCTGTTTAACAAGGAAACCAAGAAGTCACTTGATGCAGAGGTTGAGGAGCTTATCGCTCAGCGTAATGAGGCACGTGCTGCGAAGGACTGGGCAAAGGCTGATGCTATCCGTGACAAGCTAAAGGAAATGAATATTGTCCTAAAGGATACTCCGGACGGAGTGATTTGGAGTTTTTCGGAATGATAGAGTTTAATAAACGACCAAACGAATACAATCCGCTCGTGCTTGCGTACATAGGCGATTCTCTCTATGATGTGTATGTGCGTTCACGCATTATTTCAGAGCACGGCGGAATGTCAGCTCATAAAATGCACGTTACAGCCACGAGGTTCGTAAAGGCTCACGGTCAGAGTGAGGCAGTTAAGTTTATTGAAGATAAGCTTACAGATGACGAGCTTGCGGCATATAAGCGTGGCAGAAATACAAAGTCCTACACGGTTCCTAAGAATGCCGATGTGGGCGAATACCGCCGTGCAACCGGGTTTGAAGCACTTCTGGGCTGGCTCTATGTGGGCGGACAGGCTGAACGTATGCAGGAGATTATGGAATTATCATATGAGTCAATTCTTGCATCGGAGGCATAACCGGTTATGTGAGAGATAGTGGAGAGGTATACGCTATTATATATAAAAATCCAAGGAGGAATATAAAAATGGATGCAAAAAGAGCTACAGAATTAGCTATTATCGCAAACAGAGTGCGTAAAAATGCATTAACAGCAGTTTACAACGCACAGTCAGGACATCCTGGCGGTTCACTTTCAATAGCAGATGTTTTAACACTTCTGTTTTTTGAGGTTATGAACGTAGACCCGAAAAATCCGAAAATGGAGGATCGTGACAGATTTGTATTGTCAAAGGGACACACTGCTCCGGCTTTGTACGGAACATTGGCAGAAAGAGGTTTTATTCCTGTAGAGGATATGGCTACATTCAGACATATAGACAGCTATCTTCAGGGACATCCTGATATGAACAAGGTAGCAGGTGTAGATATGTCAACAGGTTCACTCGGACAGGGTGTAAGCGTAGCCGGAGGTATGGCTTTGGCTGCAAAGCTTGACAAGAAGGATTACAGAGTATACTCAATCCTTGGTGACGGTGAGCTTGAAGAAGGTCAGGTTTGGGAGCAGGCAATGTTCGCTCCTCACTATAAGCTGGATAACTTCACAATTTTTGTTGATAACAACGGCTTGCAGATAGACGGTGATATTACAAAGGTTATGAACCCGACTCCTATAGACAAGAAGTTTGAGGCGTTTGGTTGGAATGTTATTATCGCTGATGCACATAACTTTGAAGAGCTTTATGCTGCTGTTGAGGCAGCAAAGGCATGCAAGGGTAAGCCGACAGCTGTTATAATGAAGTCTGTAAAGGGTAAGAATGTATCATTTATGGAAAATCAGGCAGCATGGCACGGCTCAGCACCTAAGGAGGAGCAGTACAATCAGGCTATAGCAGAGCTTGATGCGAAGATTGCAGAATTGGAGGCGATGTTATAATGGCAAAGGCTACGAGATTATCATACGGTGAAGCGTTGGTTAAGTACGGTGCAGATGAAAACATCGTTGTTCTTGACGCAGACCTTTCAAAGTCAACAATGACAGACAAATTTAAGGGTGTTTATCCTGAAAGATTTATAAACTGCGGTATTGCAGAGGCGAATATGATGTGTGTTGCAGCAGGTCTTGCGGCTTGTGGAAAGACAGCATTTGCATCAACATTTGCAATGTTTGCTGCAGGCAGATCGTATGAGCAGATAAGAAACTCAATCGGTTATACAAAGCTTAATGTAAAGATTGGTGCTACTCACGCAGGTATTTCTGTTGGTGAGGACGGTGCATCACATCAGTGTCTTGAGGATATTGCACTTATGCGTACAATCCCCGGTATGGTTGTTATCAACCCTGCCGATGACATTGAGGCACAGCTTGCTGTTAAGGCTGCAATCGACCACGAGGGTCCTGTTTATATGAGATTCGGCAGACTTGCAGTTGAGGACGTGAACGGTGCAGACTACAAGTTCGAGCTTGGCAAGGGTGTTGAGCTTAAGAGTGGTAATGATGTTTCAATCATTGCAACAGGTCTTATGGTTCAGGAGGCTTTAAAGGCGGCAGAAACATTAAAGGCTGAGGGTATAGATGCAAGAGTTATCAATATTCATACAATCAAGCCGATAGATGAAGAGATTATCACAAAGGCAGCAAAGGAAACGGGTGCAATCGTAACGGCTGAGGAGCATTATATTATGGGTGGTCTTGGCAGTGCAGTTACAGAGGTTGTATGTGCTAATGCACCATGTCCTGTAAAGATTATCGGTACTGACCGTTACGGTAAGTCAGGTAAGCCGGCGCAGCTCTTTGAAGAGTACGGCTTAACAGCTCAAAACATAGTGAAAAAAGTAAAGGAAGCAATTGAAGCAAAGAATTAATTTGTGAAAAGGAGAGTATTTTCGTGCTTAAGATACTTTTTGCTGATGATGAACCAATCGTAATAGATGGGTTAAAATTAATGATTGACTGGGAAAAACTCGGCGTTGAGATTGTGGGTGCTGCTTACAATGGACAAACAGCACTGGACATGATTGAACAGTTAAGACCGGACATTGTGTTAACTGATATACAGATGCCGTGTATTAACGGAATTGAACTTTTAAAAGTATGCGCGGAGAAAAAATACAACTCCAAGTTTATTATGCTTACAAGCTATGGTGAGCTGGACTATGTGCGTGGTGCAATGAAATATGGAGCTATGCAGTATCTCATGAAACCGCTTGAGCCTGATGAAATTACAAAGGCGGTGGATGAGGTACGCATAGCAATTTATAAGGAACATGAGAGGGAGCTGGAAAACCACAGTAAAATAAAAGCGGTAACACAGGAAACATTCCAGCGTGTTTTGTTTGGAGAACATTCTGACAAACTGTATAACCGTGCCGGATTTATACTTGGAACAGATATTGATAATTCCTTTTTGGTTACTATATTAAGATCAGAGACGGAAATGACGGATGAGGAATATTCCGAGTTTAAAGAAAAAATACGCCCGTTTATGCAAAATAAAGAGGTAGTACATTTTTCTGTTGGTAACAAGACACATATATTTATTCAGACAGAAAATGACAATTGCAGTAATAAGGAAATCGCTAAAGTTGGGTCAGAATATTTTACAGGTATATACACTATCTTTATAAACGGTATTCACGAACTGGCATCGGCATACATGGCGGCAACTGATCGATTTGCGAATCTTACGGGCTGTGTAGAAAATATTGAAATATCTAAGCAGAAGAAAGATAGCAGAATTACTACAGATGCAGGTGAAACACTTAAGCTTGCTATGAACGGACGCCACGAAGAAGCGTTTAAGAAGATAGACGAGGATTTTTATCGCATGGAAGGTAGCGATAATAAAATAGAATATGCATCAAGATATATTTCATCGTTTATTATATCTATGTGCAGATATTCAAATATGACCGGAATGAATATGGAGAGCTTGTTCGATGATGCACTAACGGCAGTTAACAATGTGTATGATTTGGATGCATACAGAATGCTTTGCAGAGAGTGCCTTGAACAGTATCTCAGCCTGTCAAGTCATATTGAAAGCTTGAACGATGTGATGTTAGCAAATAATATCATTAATTACATGAGAAATAACAGCAGCAAGAAAGTGACAATTGCTTCAATTTCTAAAGAAATGCATATACACTCTGCTCTGATTAGTAAATTGATAAAAATACATACAGGCATGAAGTTTAATGATTATCTGCATTACGTACGAATTCAGAATGCAAAGCAGTTAATTGCGAATACAAATGTTAAGATAACGCAGATTGCCTCGGATACAGGTTACAGCGATTATTATTATTTTACAAGTAAGTTTAAGGAGCTGACAGGAGAGTTGCCGTCAGATTATAGGAAAAGCAGAAAGTAGCAGGAGGCGAATATATGTACAAGGTAGTTGTGGCGGACGATGAGCCTAATGTAATTGATGGGCTTAAAATCATGGTTGATTGGAAAAAATACGATTGTGACATTGTCGGCGCTGCATCTAACGGCAAAGCAGCGTTAAATTTGATTCGAGAGCTAAGACCTGATATTGCTGTACTTGATATTAAAATGCCGGAGCTTAGCGGCGTGGATATTGCAAAACAAATCAGGGAAGATAATATAAACTGTAAGGTCATAATACTTACTGCATATCCTGATGTGGATTATGCCCGTGCTTGTTTGAAATATGGAGTGAAGCATTTTGTAATGAAACCACTCGATTCTAAGGAAATGCATGAAGCTTTGGAGGATTATAAAAATACTCTTGATAAGGAGAGTATAAACAACCAGCTCCTGACTGAAAATAATGAAGAAACCTCTGAAAGCAATATGATTATAGCTGTAAAGACAAAGAAACATCAGATTTCAAAAGTACAGGAAAT
>CAYMCT010000078.1:0-6403 GCA_964389075.1 uncultured Lachnospiraceae bacterium | reverse complement strand
GTTGACGGACCTGCTTCCTTTACACGTCTGCCCTTATCGTTTGTCATAGCTCGTACATGACCTACCGATGTACCACAGATAATGATATCTCCCTGCTTAAGAGTTCCGTTCTGCACAAGAACCGTAGCAACAGGACCCTTACCCTTATCTACTCTTGCCTCAATTACGGCACCCTTTGCGAGTCTGTTTGGATTTGCCTTAAGCTCCTTCATATCAGCCACAAGAAGAACCATTTCAAGCAGACCGTCTATATTCTGCTTATGCTTAGCACTTATCTCAACACAGATAGTATCGCCGCCCCATTCTTCAGGAACGAGCTCATATTCCATAAGTGCCTGCTTAACACGGTTAGGATCAGCACCCTCTTTATCTATCTTGTTGATTGCCACGATTATATCTACACCCGCTGCCTTTGCGTGGTTGATAGCTTCAATTGTCTGAGGCATAATACCGTCATCAGCAGCAACAACAAGAATAGCAACGTCAGTTACCTGCGCACCTCTTGCTCGCATTGTTGTGAATGCTTCGTGACCCGGTGTATCAAGAAATGTGATTACTCTGTCATTCAGAGTAACGCTGTAAGCACCGATATGCTGCGTGATACCGCCTGCCTCTGTTGAGGTTACGCTTGTGTCACGGATAGCATCAAGAAGCGATGTCTTACCGTGGTCAACGTGACCCATAACAACTACTACCGGAGGACGCTCTACAAGCTCCTCTTCAGTATCCTCAGTGTCAACCTCCATTAGAAGCTTATCCTCTTTTGAAAGTACAACTTCCTTTGTTACCGTTATTCCGAACTCAGCCGCAATAAGCTCTGCTGTATCATAATCAATCGCCTGGTTAACGGTTGCAATAATACCAAGCATCATAAGCTTTTTAACAACCTCTGCTACGCCCTTGCCCATTCTTGCAGCAAAGTCTCCTACAGTGATTGCATCAGGCACTTCGATTTCTGTGATTACTTTAATCTTAGGCGGTGCCTTCTTTTCATTCTGCTCATTCTTCCTGAAATTATTCTTTGGATTACGCTTGTCGTTCTTTCTGTTCTTATTATTCTTATCACGACGACCGCGGTCTATATCATCAGCAAACTTTTCAAGTCTGTCACGTTTTTCAAGCTTGTCAAGGTCTACGTTCGAGCTTCTTGTATCTACTGTTCGGCTCTTCTTCTCGCTCTTTACAACGAACTCCTCAGAAGTATCGCTGTTATCAACATTAGATAAATCTACTCTCACACCACCCTGCTTCTTAGCCTGGTTATGATGCTTTTTCTGCTTTTCCTTTTTAGCTTTTTCTTCTTCCTTACGCTTTGCTCTTGCTTCTGCTTCTGCAGCCTCACGAGCAGCCTTTTTAGCCTCTGCCTTTACTTTTTCTTCAGCAATACGTGCCTCTTCCTCGGCTTTTGCCTTTGCGGCAGCTTCAGCGGCTTCCTTTTCAGCCTTTTCTTTCACGGCTTTTCTTGCCGTATCTCTTAATGCCGCTATATCTTCTGCGGAATATGCACTGCCCTGTGTGAGTATATCCACAACCAGGGATGCCTGCTCGTCTGAAATATTGCTTGTAGCAGCTTTTACTGTTTCGCCACATTCTGCGAGCCTGGCTATAACCTCCTTGTTAACAGCCTTGAATTTTTTAGTTATTTCTCCAAGTTTCATTGTTGGTTCAGCCATACCACATCACCCTTTCTCTGCTAAGATAATTATATCTGAAATCGCTCTTGCGAAATTATCGTCGTTTACTGACACGACTGCTCTTTCTCCCCCGCCTGTGGCATGCCCTAAAGCCGCCATATCAGAGATTTCAAAGCTTTTTATATTATAAAATTTACAGGAATCTTTTATTGACTTTTTTGTATTATCAGATGCATCTGTTGCTATTATAACCAGCCTTGCCCGACTTGATTTTATCATTTTAAGACATATAAACGAGCCTGTGGATATTTTCCCTGCCCGCTTTGCCAGACCAAGCATTCCCAATAACTTTTTCAAACCAATTCCTCCGCCAGCTCATAAAGCCCGTCTGATACCGGATATTTTAGATGGCGTTCAAGCACACGCTTTTTCTCCGCCTTACTGATACAGTCTGTATTGCGGCAAATATATGCACCTCTGCCAAATTTCTTTTTATGTATATCCGGCACAATCGTTTGTGACTCTTTATCAGCCACAACACGAATCAGCTCCGCCAACGGGAGATGCCTGCGACATACAACACACATTCTCAACGGTATATGAGTCATATAATCACCTGTTTCTTATTATGCTTAAAGCTGCGGTTATTCTGCCGAAATATCTATTTTCCAGCCTGTAAGCTTAGCCGCAAGTCTTACATTCTGACCTGATTTGCCGATTGCAAGTGAAAGCTGATATTCAGGCACGATAACCTTTGCACTCTTTTCTGTTTCGTTGATTGTACAGGAAACAACCTTTGACGGCGAAAGCGCTGCTGTTATAAACTCTGCCGGATCCTCACTCCACTTGATTATATCAATCTTCTCTGTTTTGAGTTCATCGTTTATGTTCTGAACACGCATACCCTTAGGTCCTATACAAGCACCCTGTGCGTCAACATCAGGATCGTTTGAGAACACTGCAATCTTGGTTCTTGAACCACCCTCACGGGCAATTCCTTTTATTTCTACAACGCCCTCGCTTATTTCAGGAACTTCCTTCTCAAAAAGCTTCTTTACAAGTCCCGGATGTGTTCTTGACAATATAAGCTGTGTATTCTTCGGGTCTGATTTTATATCGCTTACATAGAAACGCATTGTATCGCCCACACTATAGAATTCACCCTCCGGCTGCTCACGCTTCGGAAGCACAGCCTCTGTACGCTCATACTGGTCAACATCAACGAAAACCTTATCGTCTTCTACAAGCACTATCTTACCTGTAACCATACCGATTGAACGCTCTGCGTGATCGTTGTATATTATTCCGCGCTCTGCTTCACGGATACGCTGTGTAACAACCTGCTTGGCTGTCATTGCGCTCATTCTTCCGAAATCCATCGGAGTAACTTCTATATTAACTATATCGCCCAGCTGGTAATCGCCCGAAATCTTACGTGCATCCTCAAGTGAAATTTCTTCACGGCTGTCATCTACCAGCTCAACTACTGTTTTCTTTGCATATACGTTAATTGCACCGGTTTCTCTGTTTACCGATACCGATACATTAGGCTCATCGTTCTTGCCCTTATAATAGTTCTTCTTGTACGCCGCAACCAATGCAGCCTCAAGAGCTTCTATTATTACGTTCTCATCAATGCCTCTTTCATTGCACAAATCTCTGATTGCCAATATTAAATCATTCATTTTTAGGTATCTCCTTTTGTATTTAGAAAACAAATTTTAATCTTATATATACAGCTTCTTTAAGCGGTATTTCTATTTCTGCATTATCTGTTGCGACAACTGCTTTTTTATCACTGTACCCCTGAAGTATTCCGTCAAACTCCTTTACCGGCTCCGCACCGTCTTTAACAGCTCTTGCAGCATACAGCTTAACCTCAACCTCTCTGCCAAGATAATAAAGAAACTCACGTTCTTTCCTGAGCTTTCTGTCAACGCCCGGTGACGAAACCTCAAGTGAATATTCGTTATCTATAATATCCTCCTCGTCAAGCACAGCTTCAACTGCACGGGAAAATTCCTCACACTTATCAATGCCCACGCCGCCGTCACAGTCAATATAATAACACAGCACTCCGCCGCCGTAAGACACATCAACAATATAAACTCCGCATTCCTCCGCTATACTTTCTGCTATAGCAAGTGCTTTTTCTTCTACTTTATTTGCCATATCTTCCTCTGCTTTTCAGATAATATTAAAGAGTGCGAATAAACCGCACTCTCAGAACTAAGGTCCGCCCGTTCAAACCCCGGGCAGACACACATTATTCCAAACTATACACATAATAACACAAACTCATCAAATTGTCAAGAGCTATATGCATATATCGTTATTTTGTACAATTTTGCACAAATGTATTCACAGCCGATAAGCGATTACATCCAATCACTGTTGAACTGCCGGATAATCCACGGTCTGGGTTATGCCACGGATAATGCACAGCTCATCGTTCGTCACCTCGGCAGCCTTATAACCCGAAAGCGTTGACTGATTCGCAGAACGCACATATCCGCCGGTGGTCATATACCCGTCCGGATAAAGCGACGGCTGAACGCCCGGCTCGGCATACCACATATTCCCGGCATCTGCATTTGTGAACATTTCCGACACAAGATTCTTCAGATTACCCATATTCGGTATGAACACGTCTCCGTTTGCCGAATCATGGGTTGCATCGCCCGGAACGGTTTCCGTTCTCACGCTCAACGACGATATTCCCTCAAGGTATCTGTAGTAGCTCAGAACATCACGCATTTCAAAATTTGTCTTTAGCTGTGACTTTATAGCACCGAATATATTCGGTATTTTGAATATAATATCAAGATTAAGCTTCTGATCTACAAGAGTTTTTATAAACTCCTGCTGAACCTCAATTCTCTGCACATCGCCCATAGGATAGCCTCTGCCGTTATTGTCTTTTCTGTATCGCAGAAGATGAACTATCTGCTGACCGTTAAGATTCTGATTGCCAGGCTTGATATTTATATGAAGATTCTGATACGGATCATCATATACCATACCCACGCCATCACCGTAAAGGTCAGGCACAGTGAAGTTTACAGGACCGAGCTCGTCCATAATCTTAGCCACCGAGTCGAACGAGAACTCAACGTAATAGTTTACAGGTACGCCCGTAAGA
Source organism: uncultured Lachnospiraceae bacterium (assembly GCA_964389075.1). Lineage (GTDB taxonomy): Bacteria > Bacillota > Clostridia > UBA1381 > UBA1381 > Ornithomonoglobus. The sequence continues at coordinate 1,627 of CAYMCT010000078.1, read as the reverse complement.
CGGCTTACAGCTTCAACAGTAGCCGAAGCACCGCCTATCTCGCCATTCACCGAGAATGCATGCGCCGCATTTATCTTCTGGTATCTGTTTCCTATATACATTCTGAGGTCTCTGGGAATCGAAAGGACATTCAGAGTTTTATTTTTTGTATCGTATGACGCAAGCATAATTGCATCCGTCCTCAGTCCGTCCTCATCCGTACACATCATCAGAACATTTATTGCACCCGCATCTCCGACAGCAACTGTACCGTCATTGCCGTTTGATGCCAGGTTTTTTCCCGAAAAATTAACCGTACCCATAACCACCATTAATGCAAGAAATATCACACCAAAGGTTACACCGAGTACCTGAAAGTATTTCTTTATACTGAATTTCATATTGTTTATTTACCTCAATTATCTGATAGTTAATCACTAAATCAGTATATCACAATTTAATAATATTGTCAACTGCTACCATTATTCCCAGCTTTGCCGATTCATATGTCAAACCGCCCTGCATATATGCAATATATGGCTCTCTGAGCGGTGCATCAGCCGAAAGCTCAATTGAGGAGCCCTGCACAAATGCTCCTGCCGCCATTATGACCTGTTCCTGATAACCCGGCATATCCCACGGCTCAGGTACAACGAAGCTGTCTACCGGTGCACCCTTCTGAATGCCCTGTATAAATGCAATCATTTTATCCCTGTCGTTAAACTTCACAGACTGGATAATGTCGTGGCGGTCTTCATCAGGCAACGGATCCGCTTCAAAACCGAGTGCCGTAAACACTGCCGAGCACAGTGCCGCCGCCTTAAGTGCCTGAGATACTATATGCGGAGCCATAAACAAGCCTTGATATGCCTGACGGTTAAAGTCCATTGTTGCACCGCATTCTCTGCCGATACCCACACAGGTAAGACGGTATGCACACAGCTCTATTAGCTCGTGTTTGCCTGCAATATATCCCCCTGTAGGTGCAAGACCGCCTCCAGGATTCTTTATAAGAGAGCCCGCAATGAGGTCTGCTCCGAAATCTGTAGGTTCATCTGTATCAACAAACTCACCGTAGCAGTTATCTACAAGACATAATGTATCAGGCGAAGCCTTTTTCACAAATGCTACTATCTCTCCGATTTTTTCTGCACTGTAGGTCGGTCGCCAGCCGTAACCCTTTGAGCGCTGTATCATAACGGCACGTATTTTCTTGCTTTTCAAAGCCGTTTCTATCGCTTTCCAGTCAGGCTCACCGTTACCGCCAAGGTCTATCTGCTGATATTCGATACCGAAATCCTTGAGTGAGCCGTTACCGTCCTCACCTGAAATTCCGATTACCTCCTCAAGTGTATCGTATGGCTTGCCCGTTACAGCAAGTAAAGTGTCACCCGGTCGCAGAACTGCATACAGCATTGTAGCCAGAGTGTGCGAGCCGTTTACCCAGTTATGACGAACCAGTGCATCCTCACTGCCAAATACCTGTGCATATATTTTATCGAGAGTGTCACGTCCGTCATCGTCATATCCGTAGCCGGTGGTGGGCATAAAATGACGTTCCGATACACGGTTATCAGAAAACGCTTTCATTACCTTCAGCTGATTTATTTCCGCGTTTTCCGAAAGCCTTTCAAATACGCCGCAAAGT
>CAYMCT010000077.1:0-6470 GCA_964389075.1 uncultured Lachnospiraceae bacterium | reverse complement strand
TTACGGCTCAAACGTGTTGGTTCTTGACCAGCCTACAAACCATCTTGACCTTGAATCAATTACGGCTGTAAACAACGGTCTTACCGCATTTAAGGGTAATGTTATATTTGCATCGCATGACCATGAGTTCATGAACACTATTGCAAACAGAATTATTCGCATTAACCCTGACGGTTCAATTACCGACAGAATGTGCACATACGATGAGTATCTTGAGAAGTTAAAGAACGGAGAAGTATAATGAGCAGAGCTGATGAAATTTTTATACAAAACTGCCGTGATATTATAGATAACGGTTTTTCAGACGAGCATTTAGAGGTTCGTCCCCGTTGGGAGGACGGAGTTCCTGCACATACTATAAAGAGATTCGGTATAGTGAACCGTTACAACTTAGCGGAGGAGTTTCCAATCCTCACACTTCGCCGTACTTATTTAAAGAGTGCGGTTGATGAGATTTTGTGGATATGGCAGAAAAAGTCGAATAATATTAAGGATTTGCATAGCCACATATGGGATTCGTGGGCTGATGAGAATGGTTCTATCGGTAAGGCTTACGGCTATCAGTTAGGCGTAAAGCATGAGTATCCCGAGGGCGAGTTCGACCAGGTTGACAGAATTTTATATGATTTAAAGAATAATCCTGCATCACGCAGAATTATGTCGAATATATATGTACATCAGGATTTGAAGGATATGAATCTTTATCCGTGTGCATACAGTATGACGTTTAATGTGACAGGAAACAAGCTGAACGCTATCTTGAACCAGCGTTCGCAGGATATGCTTGCGGCAAATAACTGGAATGTAGTCCAGTACAGTGCATTGCTTATAATGATGGCAAAGGCATCGGGACTTGAGCCGGGTGAGCTTGTGCACGTAATAGCTGATGCACATATATACGACCGTCATATACCTGTAATTGAAGAAATAATCGCTAACAAGCCGTATGATGCACCCAAGCTTATGGTGGCTGACAAGACCGATTTCTATTCATTTACACGTGAGGATTTTACGCTTGACGGATACAAGTATCATGAGCTTAAAACAAAAATCCCTGTAGCGATTTAAAGGAGAAAATATAAATGAAAATTGCATTTATCGGTGCCGGAAATATGGGCAGTGCCATAATTGAAGGCATTATTGCGAACGGAATTGCTAAACCACAGGATATAACCGTAGCAGACAAAAACAAGGACAGTCTGCTTCTGGCTGCGAATAAATACGGTGTTAATACTGAGGAAGATAATAAAAAGACAGCCGAAACAGCAGATATACTTTTTCTTTGCGTAAAACCAAACGTGCTGTACTCGGTCATTGACGAAATAGCGGCGGCGGTACAGGAGGATACTATAATTGTATCTATTGCCGCAGGTCAGTCAATGGAGAAGATAACAAAAGCGTTTGGAAAAGATGCCATAAAGCTTGCCCGTGTAATGCCGAATACACCTGCTCTTGTAGGAGAGGGCATGGCGGCTGTTGTAACTAACGGGAATATGACAGACGATGACACCGCAAGGGTTGTCAAGGTGTTTGGAAGCTTGGGTAAGGCTGAAATTGTAAGCGAAAATTTAATGGACGCTGTAACTGCTGTAAGCGGCAGTGCACCGGCATATGTGTTTATGTTTATTGAAGCAATGGCAGATGCGGCTGTTCAGGGTGGTATGCCAAGAGATAAGGCATACACGTTTGCGGCACAGACCGTGCTCGGCAGTGCAAAAATGGTGCTTGATACAGGAAAGCACCCGGGCGAGCTGAAGGATATGGTATGCTCACCGGGCGGAACAACAATAGACGCTGTTGCAGTGCTTGAAGAGGAAGGTATGAGAAATGCCGTTATAAAAGCCATGAAGGCATGTATTGAAAAATCAAAATCATTATAAGTATATGTAGGGGATATGGAAATGGATTTAGCTTTAACAATATTGTTATTGGTTATAGGTTTTGTGCTGTTGGTAAAAGGCTCGGATTTTTTTGTTGACGGTAGTTCGTCTGTTGCAAAGCTTATGGGCGTACCGGCTATTATTGTAGGTCTGACAATCGTTTCGATGGGAACGAGTGCACCAGAGGCGGCAGTAAGTATATCGGCGGGTATTGCAGGTTCAAATGAAATTGCACTTTCAAATCTTGTAGGTTCTAATACATTTAACTTGCTTGTTGTTGCAGGTTTTAGTGCGATAATAACTCCGTTTGTGATAGATAAGGCTGTAATTAAGCGTGATTATCCGATTTGTCTCGGAATCATGGTGGTAACAATATTGCTCACTTATATAGGTGGTGAGGTGTCAAGACTTGACGGATGTTTGTTGCTTGTAATATTTGTATCATACATCGGTTATCTTATATATGATGCTATAAAGCATAAAAGACGGTCTGACGATGATGAAAAGCCATTATCACCGCTTAAGAGTGTAATCTATATAGTTTTAGGTCTTGCGGCTATAGTAGTCGGAGGTCAGTTGGTTGTAAACGGTGCTGTAGGCATTGCAACAAGATTTGGAATGAGCGAAAATCTTATCGGTGTAACAATAGTTGCAATCGGCACATCATTACCTGAGCTTGTAACATCGGTTGTTGCGGCTAAAAAGGGACAGAGTGAAATTGCTATAGGTAATGTAGTAGGCTCAAATATATTCAATCTTGCATTCATTTTAGGATTCTCATCATTATGTAATCCTATAGGTGTAGTATTGGATGCGTTTATTGATACTTGTATTATGCTTGGTGTTAATGTTATAGGATATATTTTCTGTATATCAGGTAAGAAGCTTACACGTCCTGAAGGTATTATTACGGTATTGATATATGTTGCATATACTGTATATCTGATAATGAGGCAGATGGGTATAGCATAAAATAGAAAGTGGGTGTTCAACGTGAAGATAACATTTATAGGTGCGGCTCATGAAGTTACCGGTTCATGTACGCTTGTTGAAGCGTCAGGAAAGAAAATACTGGTTGACTGCGGTATGGAGCAGGGTATTGATTTGTACGAAAACAGACCTATTCCTGTATCTCCGAGCGAGATTGACTGTATGCTTCTCACACACTCACATATTGATCATTCGGGAAAAATCCCATTACTAAGTGCAAAAGGCTTTAAGGGCGGTATATATGCAACCGAAGCTACGACAAAATTGTGCGAAATAATGCTTATGGACAGTGCATATATTCAGGAGCAGGAAGCGGAATGGAAAGCAAGAAAGGCACAAAGAAGCGGTGCAAAGCCTGAACCGCCTATGTATACGGTTGAGGATGCAAAGAAATCACTGGATTTGTTTGTGCCGTGCAGCTATGACAGAGAATATGAGCTGTATGACGGAATAAGCATCAGCTTTTCTGATGCAGGACATTTGCTTGGTTCTTCGAGTATTGCATTAAAGATAACGGAAAACGGCGAAACAAGAACAGTTTTGTTTTCGGGTGATTTAGGAAATATAGACCGACCACTTATACGAGACCCACAGAATCCGCCTGATGCGGATATTGTGATTGTGGAATCAACTTACGGAACACGTGTTCATCCAATACGCAAGGATTATGTTTCTCAATTAGTTGAAATATGCCAGAGTACTTTGGATAGAGGCGGAAATGTGGTTATTCCGTCGTTTGCAGTAGGCAGAACACAAGAACTTCTGTTCATGTTCCGTGAGATAAAAGAAAAAGGACTTATAAAAGGTCATGACGGATTTCCGGTCTGGGTTGACAGTCCGCTATCTGTAATGGCTACTGAAATATTTGACGGAAGTCTTGAAGGTTACTATGATGATGAAACGCTTGCTCTGATACGTGCAGGCAAGCCTGTACTTAAATTTCCTGATTTGTATTTGTCGGTAACAACTGATGAATCACGTAACATAAACTTTGACGAAACACCTAAGGTTATTATTTCGTCAAGCGGAATGTGTGAGGCTGGCAGAATAAGACATCACCTTAAGCATAATCTGTGGCGACCGCAGAATACAATATTATTTGTAGGCTATCAGTCTGAGGGAACGCTCGGCAGAAAGCTTCTGAACGGTGCGGATGAAATAAAGCTGTTTGGTGAAGTAGTACACATTAATGCACGTATAGCTCAGATGGACGGTATAAGCGGTCATGCTGACAGAGTTATGCTCTTAGACTGGCTTAGAAAACTACCCAATACGCCTAAATATGTATTTGTAAATCATGGCGGTGACGAGGTTACAGACCAATTTGCGGAATCAATACGCAGTGAATTGGGATACAGAGCTACAGCACCGTATAGCGGCGGTGTTTATGATCTTGTTACATTAGAATGTCTTGAAAAGGGCAATACTGAGTATCTGACAATGCCTGTTCGTGACAGGCGAGTTAAGGAAACTCCGGCGTTTATGAGACTTTCAGATACGGGAAGGCGGCTGTTGACTGTGATTGAACATAACCGCGGCGGAGCGAATAAGGATTTAGCAAAGTTTGCGGATCAGATAGAAGCGTTAATTAAAAAATGGGATAGGTAAAGAGAGGAGATAACAGTATGAAAATTTGTGTATTTGGTGCGGCAAGCGAAAAGATTGGCGATAGCTACAAAGTATTTACAGAAGAAATGGCTTATGAAATGGCTAAGCGTGGACATGAGCTTGTGTTTGGTGCAGGCGGACACGGACTTATGGGTGCAGCAGCGCGTGGTGTAAAGAAAGCAGGCGGTGCTATAACAGGTGTTATCCCGTCGTTTTTTCGTGATGAATCAATAGAAGCAATTTATGATCAGTGTACAGAGCTTATTTATACAGACTCAATGCGTGACCGCAAGGAGAAAATGGAAGATATAGCTGATGCGTTTATTGTTGTTCCGGGCGGTATAGGTACATTTGAGGAGTTCTTCGAGGTACTTACGCTAAAACAGCTCGGCAGACATAAAAAGCCGATTGCTATATACAATATAAACGGTTATTATGATAATATGATTGCATTTATGCACCATTCAATAGAAGAAGAGTTTATAAACGATGCTTGTGTTGATTTGTTTGCTTGTGCAGATAATATTGATGACTTGTTTAAATATATTGAGGATACAACACCGCTTAAATACAGTGTAAGCGACCTTAAAAACGGTTAATACCGTACTTGAATTTGTTTGTGATGAGAGATTATATAAAAAGGAGACCAAAAATGAAAAAGTTTATGGACAAAGATTTCATGCTCGAAACAGAGACTGCCCAAAAACTGTACCATGAATACAGTGCAAAGCAGCCTATTATTGATTACCACTGTCATCTGATACCTCAGATGATGTTGGAGGACAAGCCGTTTAAGAATATTACGGAGATATTCTTGGGTGGTGACCATTATAAATGGAGATATATGCGTTCATGTGGTATTGATGAAGAATATATCACAGGCTCAAAGTCAGACAAGGAGAAGTTTATTGCGTTCTGCGGCTGCTTGCAGTATGCCATAGGTAATCCGTTATATCACTGGACACATCTTGAATTAAAGAGATATTTCGGTATTGAAGATGTTGTAACAGCGGCAAATGCAGAAACAATCTGGGAAAAGGCAAATAAGGTTATTACTGAAACACAGATGAGCCCTGCAAAGCTTATCAATTCATCAAATGTAGAGATAATCTGTACAACAGACGACCCTGCTGACAGCCTTGAATACCATATTGCAATAAAGGAAAAGGGACATATAAACGCAAAGGTTCTTCCTACATTACGTCCTGATTTTGCTTTGAATATAGAAAAGCCGACCTTTGCTTCGTACATAGAGAGATTAGAGGGTGTATGCGGCAGAAAAATCAACTCTTTTGATGAACTTGTAGCGGCTGTATATGAGAGAATAGATTTCTTCCATGCAAACGGCTGTCGTATAAGTGACCACGCTCTTGACGGTTGTCCGTATGTTGTGTTGTCAGATTTAGAGCTTAACGATGCATTCACAAAAGCGAAGAACGGCGGCGAAGTAACAGCTTATGAAGCAGAGGGCTACAAAACAAAGCTTTTACAGGCACTCGGTAAGAAATACCATGAACTTGGCTGGGCAATGCAGCTTCATATGGGAGCACTCCGTAACAATAATACAAGAATGTTTGCAAAGATGGGTGCTGACGTAGGCTTCGACTCAATCAATGACTATAACATAGCTGAAGGTCTTTCAAAGCTTCTTAACTCAATGGAGGAAAAGAATGAGCTTCCTAAGACAATCTTGTACACACTTAATCCGAAGGATAACTATGTGCTTGCAACAATGCTCGGTAACTTCCAGAGCTGTGAGGTTGCCGGTAAGATTCAGTTCGGTTCAGGTTGGTGGTTTAATGACCAGCGTGACGGTATGGTTGAGCAGATGAGAGCACTTGCTAACCTCGGCGCACTTTGTAAGTTTGTAGGTATGCTCACAGACTCAAGAAGCTTCTTGTCATATACACGTCATGAATATTTCAGACGTATTATGTGTAACATAATCGGCGGTTGGGTAGAGAACGGTGAGTTCCCTGACGATTTTGAAAC
>CAYMCT010000076.1:0-6508 GCA_964389075.1 uncultured Lachnospiraceae bacterium | reverse complement strand
CCGCCGCCTGAGGTAACACACTGGGCACCCGGAGGTATAAAAGCGAACTGTGAGCACAAAAAGTTTTTTTCACAATACCTGTCAGGTAAGGAACGCAATGCAGACTATTATTTTTATCTCGGTTATTATGTGCATCTTATTACAGACATTATGTGGTCAGCAACTATGTATAAGCCCACTTTGACAATGTATGCAGATGAATACGAAAAAGACCCTGAATTTTTAAAGGTTATAAAAGAGGACTGGTATGATCTTGATTTCAAATTTCTTCACGAGCATCCTGATTTCCAGCCGTATCAGATATTAAAATCAGCCGGCGAGGTTAAGAATTATCTTCCGTATTATGATAAGGAGCAGCTGACAGTACAGATAAAGTTCATTGCAGATTATTACAGTTCAGATGAAGGACATTGCTTTGACCGTGAGTTTACATATCTTACTGAAGCACAAATAAATTCATTTATCGAATGTGCAACAGAGCTTATTAATTCGGATTTGATTTGATTAATTCAATAGTATATACACAAAAACACACCGCACATAGCGGTGTGTTTTTGTGTCACTTCACTTTCAGTCTTATTCTGTCAGCAACCATTGCTATAAATTCAGAATTTGTCGGCTTGCCCTTACCTGTGTTTATTGTATAACCGAAAACCTCATTCATTGTCTGTGGCTTTCCTCTCGTCCACGCAACCTCAATTGAATGTCTGATTGCCCGCTCTACCCTGCTTGATGTAGTCTGGTATGCTTTTGCAATTTCCGGATATAATTCTTTTGTTATGTAATTTAATAAATCCATATCCTTTACAACCATCATTATAGCGGTGCGCAGATAGTGATAGCCCTTAATATGTGCAGGTACGCCAAGCTCGTGTATGAATTCTGTTACTATGGATTCAAGGTCGTATATATTATCCGGTATCCTGCGCTCAGCTTCAATGCTTCGTTCACGTGCTATGCCGCACAGATCACGTATAACATCACACATACTCGATTCAGACTGCGGCTTGATCATATAATACTGAGCACCGTAACGTGCTGCTACCTCGAAAAGGCTCGGGAGCGTAGATGCCGAGTTGATTATAAATATAGGTTTCTTATCCAGATTCATATTTGCGATATGCCTTAACACGCCTATTCCGTCAAGCTTCGGCAGAATCACATCAAGAATAACCACATCAGGCTGTATCTGAGAAATCATACTCAATGCCTCATCGCCGTCAAGTGCATAGCCTGCAGATTCTATATCAGATGTCGATTTTATGTAGTTCTCTACAGACTTTGCATATCTTTCATCATCGTCCACTATCAGTGCTTTTACTTTACTCATTGTTCAAATTCCCCTTTAAAATGTATTTTTCTTTGTTTTTCAAGAAATTGCACTATAAGATTACCATAACTAACCAATCCTTTCAATAAATAACTTATTATTCACCGTCGAAAACAGCATCGAAAATCTTATGATATATGTCGTAATTTCTGTTTTGTTGCGTTATGGTTTTGTTTCGACTTTTTTCGAGAAGAACACAAAAATAACGGTGTATCAAAACACACCGTTATTTTTGTGATTCCAGCCATATTATTAATACCGACACATCAGCCGGAGATACGCCTGAAATTCTTGATGCCTGACCTAAGGACTTAGGTCGTATCTTTTCAAGCTTCTGTCTGGCCTCTATACGTAATCCGTATATTTCGTTATAATCAACATCATCAGGTATAAGACGTGACTCCATCTTTCTTGCCTGTTCAGCCTGCGAAATCTGACGTCTTATGTATCCGTCATACTTAAGCTTTATTTCCGCTTCCTCTGAAACATCGTATGGCAGCTCCGGCCGGTCAGGGTCAGCGTCCGCAAGCCTTTCATAGTCAAGCTCCGGTCGTTTTATAAGCTCTGAAAGCTTTACACCCGATTTAACCGGTGTTGAACCGTACTTTTCAAGTATCGGATTTGCAACAAGCGGCGATACCGTGATCTTGTTTATACGGTTGATTTCTTCTTCCACCATATTAAGCTTTGCAAGCAGTTTCTGATAGCGTTCTTCACTTATAAGACCCACTCTGTAGCCTATCGGTGTAAGACGTTCATCTGCATTATCCTGCCTGTGTAACAATCTGTATTCAGAACGTGATGTCATCATTCTGTACGGCTCGTTAGTTCCCTTTGTGACGAGGTCATCAATAAGCGTACCGATATAGCCGTCAAGACGTTCCAATATCATCGGTTCTTTGCCTTTAAGCTTTAATGCTGCATTTACGCCGGCAACAAGACCTTGTGCCGCCGCTTCTTCATAGCCTGATGTACCGTTGAACTGACCTGCACCGTACAGACCGCTGACATGCTTGAACTCAAGAGTTGCATACAGCTCTGTAGGGTCACAGCAGTCGTATTCGATTGCGTATGCACTTCGCATTATCTCACAGTTTTCAAGTCCTTTTACACTTCTGTACATTGCAAGCTGTACATCTTCAGGAAGGCTTGTTGAAAAGCCCTGTGCATACATTTCCTTTGTGTCAAGTCCCATAGGCTCAATGAAAAGCTGATGACGCGGCTTATCGTGAAAACGGACAACCTTATCCTCGATAGACGGACAATATCTCGGTCCTATACCCTCTACCAGACCGCTGTACATTGCACTTCTGTGAAGGTTTTCGTGAATTATTCTATGGGTTTCCTCGTTTGTATATACAAGATAGCAATCAACCTTGTTCTCGCCCACATCTGTTGTTTCAAACGAGAACGGGACTATGTTCTCATCGCCCTTCTCAATCTCCATCTTACTGAAATCAAGCGAATCAGCGTGCAGACGTGCCGGAGTACCCGTTTTGAATCGTCTTAATGTTATACCAAGACTTCTTAAGCTATCTGAAAGCTTAGTTGATGCCGCAGTACCGTCAGGACCGCTTTCACAGCTATAGTCACCTATCAATATTTTGCCCTTTAAATATGTGCCGCTTGCTATAATGACAGCCTTCGCTTTATACTCAGAGCCTGTCTGCGTAACAACACCTGACACCTTACCGCTCTCTGTGAGAATCTCAACAATCTCAGCTTGCTTTATCATAAGATTCTTCTGCTCTTCAAGCCTGCGTTTCATCTCACGGTGATAGGTCTGCCTGTCCATCTGCGCACGCAGAGAATGAACAGCCGGACCCTTGCCACGGTTCAGCATTTTCGACTGAATGAAGGATGCATCCGCAGCCTTGCCCATCTCGCCGCCAAAAGCATCAAGCTCTCGTACAAGATGACCTTTTGCGGTTCCGCCTATACTCGGATTGCACGGAAGATTGCCGATAGCATCAAGACTGATTGAAAACATAACCGTATTCATTCCAAGCCGAGCAGCAGCAAGTGCCGCTTCGCAGCCGGCATGACCGCCGCCTATAACGGCAACATCATATTCTCCTAAAATCATTCCTGTTCTTCCCCGTTTTCTTCACTGTCAAGATATGTTATTTTTGCTTTATTTTTTGATTCACGCTTCTTTAATGCACGCATATTCTTTTCAAGAACCCGTGCCGCATAAAATTCTATTGAGAAACGTGTAAACATAAGTCCTATAAGCATATACACCAATAACGATACAATTGCGTCAGGAATGTTATAAGCTATCAGTGCTATAATAGAGATTGCAATACCTGCAAGCAGCACGCACATAGGCAGCTTTGCAATGGAAATCATTAATGAATTCTTGATAAGATCTCTGAATTTACATTCATATGTTACCATTATCTGATATGCAAACATATTCACCATAGCCAATACAAATACAAGCATCAGCGTGAACGGTCTTGCAAAGATTGCCAGGTAGCCGATTGAGCCTTCACCGGATATATTTCCATAGAAATAAAATGCAGTGAAAAGCACGTATAACAGCAATATATTTACAATAAACATCAATATTGAATTTTTGAAATTCTCTTTAAACTGGTCTTTTCCGTCGCTCATAAGCCATGTATGCTCGCCACGTGTAAAACAGCGTGTAGCATACGCATACGCCGCAGATACCGGACCTGCTCCAAAGAAGTTGAATATCATTATTGTAAAGAATGTAGTTAATATCAATTGATATGTACCTGCAATCCTGAGTATTTCCTGAGCTTCGTTTACAGTTTCTGCGCCTGATTTCACTGCTGACTGTGCAAGCTCGTACAATGAATCATAGGTAATTCCGATACAAGACATAATATGCGGAGCTGTGAACAGGAACACCACTGCCATAAACGGGATACTGAACAGTATATAAAGACAGTTTGCCTTTATCAGTTTGAAAAACTTTCTGAACAGTATATCTATGTACAGAAATATACCTCTTTTTTTCTTTGCATTTTTATCAATGCCCGGACCTTCTTTTAAATAGCCATTAAATAAACCCATTTTTTGATCACCTCATTAATTATTTCTTTCTTTTAAATATAAGCCACAACAGCAGACCTAAGCAAATTAGGTCTATAGCTATTGAACCGACCGTAAGAATTGTATCTGCCATATCTTTCCTCATCAAAAGCGAAAATCTCTTTCGCCGTTCTCTATTTTTATAAGATTTTCTTCTGTAAGCTTTCGCACTTTTGCATTCGGAATATTTTCAAGCTCTTTCTGTATAAGCGCTTCACCGTGCTTTTTTGTTTCAGCAGAAGCATAATCGACAAGATACTCTTTCAATGTCATCAGTGCATTCGGCTGACAACAGTTGCCAATCGCTCCTGACTTTGCCAGAGGCATAAACCGGTCACCGGTTCTTCCCTCACGGTAGCACGCAGTGCAGAATGATGGTATATATCCCATCTGTATCAGCCAGTCTGCAACCTCATCAAGAGTGCGTGTGTCACTGCGGTCAAACTGCGAAGTGTTTTCTTCAGCACTTTCCTCAGCTGCATATCCTCCAACCGAGGTTCTTGATGCGCCTGAAATCTGAGATATTCCAAGCTTGAGTGCCGCCTTTCTGTTTTCCTCAGATTCACGTGTGGACACAATCATTCCTGTATACGGCACCGCTATTCTTATAATTGCAATAAGCTTTTGCCATACTTTGTCCGGCACGGCATTTGAGAAATCGTTTACGTCTATATCGTCTGCCGGACAAATTCTCGGAACACTTATCGTATGCGGTCCTACTCCGTATGCCGCTTCAAGATGCTCTGCGTGCATCAACAAGCCGCAAAGCTCATATGCATACGTGTCAAGACCGAACAGTACACCTAAGCCTACGTCGTCAATTCCGCCCTGCATAGCTCTGTCCATAGCCTCTGTATGATAGCAATAGTCGTGCTTCGGACCTGCCGGATGGAGCTGTTCGTAATTATCCTTATTATACGTTTCCTGGAACAGAATGTATGTACCTATACCTGCCTCTTTCAGACGGGTATAGTTTTCAACAGTTGTTGCCGCTATGTTTACATTCACTCGGCGGATTGCTCCGTTTCTGTGTTTTATGCTGTATATGGTTTTTATACATTCGAGTATATATTCAAGCGGATTGTTTACCGGATCCTCTCCGGCTTCGAGTGCCAGCCGCTTATGTCCCATATCCTGCAAAGCAACAGTTTCTGCCTTTACCTCGTCCTGAGAGAGTTTTTTACGGCAGATGCGTTTATTCTTCACGTGGTACGGACAGTATACGCACGAATTTATACAATAATTTGAAAGATACAGCGGTGCGAAAAACACTATTCTGTTACCGTATATCTTTTGTTTTATATTCCGCGCGAGAGTATACATCTTTTCATTAAGCTCTGCATCGTCACAGGCAAGAAGCAGCGATGCTTCCCGATGAGAAAGACCTCTGCAATCAGCAGCACGGTCTATTATCGACGCTACAAGCGCTTTATTGTTTTTGTTCTCCTGCGCATACGAAAGAGTATCGAGTATTTCATTATGGTCGATGAACTCCTCCGCATTACGGGACAGTACATTAAACATTTGGGTCATCCCTTTCGTTTATATAAAATCATAGCGGGTTAATTACCGATAATGCTGAAAAATCACGTTTGAAATGTTCTTTGAATCGTTTTTGTACACCCTCAAATGTAACTGTTTCGTATACCGGATAATAATCAAAATAATCTATGCCCATAAACAGCATCTGCATAAACGTGCAGGCATAGTCTTCAATGTCGTTATGCGAACGGATATATGTTCCCCACATAACCTTCTTTGCACGGTTGAAATCATCCTCGTTAAGACCGACTTCTGCAAGTCTGTCAAGCTCTTCGAGTATCATTTCATAAACCTTTTTCGGGTCTTTCGATTCTCCCTCTATTGATGTGAAGCCGTAATCAGGCTGCATCGTATAATCAGTTGAGAATGTGCTGTTTATGAGGTTCATATCGTAAAGCTTCTTGTATAGCTCAGAACCTTTACCCAGAATCATACGCATAAGAATTCTTATTTCAATATACTTCCTTAGCATTTGCTCGGCGTTCAGGTTTACATCAGTGTCCTTAAAGCCTAACATAAACATAGGCGAGGATATTGCCATACTCTTTTCACTGTACTGTGATGCAACCT
>CAYMCT010000075.1:2058-6558 GCA_964389075.1 uncultured Lachnospiraceae bacterium | reverse complement strand
CGAAAACGACGAAATTATCACAATAAACAAAACCGACTCCACTATTGCCGATGAGGTTATCTCTATCGGCGATTCGGTCAGGGTTTATTATGTTGATTATTCAGGCGGTAATCCTCGTGCGCTTGATATAAAGATTATTTCACATAAGCCTGATGTACTCATAAAAAAACAGGCAAATAACAAAACCGTTCATTACATAACCGGCGATGTGCTTGTATCAGAGGATAAAACGATTATGATTACATACGGCAGCTACAGCTACCGTATCGAAAAAAGCGATGATATAATCTCGGACGCAATACAAATCGGAGACAGCGTGAGAATATACAGCACTGGAAGCTTCAAGGACGGCATTACTGCATCATATATAGAAAAAATTGATTAACGCAAACGGGCAGACTAAAAAATCTGCCCGTTTCTTTTATTTTGCACGGAGAATTACATCTCTTAAATTCACATTCCCCTGTGCGGTTGTTTCTATTGACGAATAGTCGTCACTGTTACAGATTATCATAGGTGTTGTAAGCTTATAGCCGGCTTTTTTAATTCCGTCCATATCGAAAACGGCAAGCAAATCACCTTTTTTGATTTGCTCTCCGGCTTTTACTACAACGCTGAAGAACTTGCCTTTGAGGTTTACCGTATCTATACCCATATGCAAAAGAATTTCACAGCCGGTATCAGAAACGATATTAATTGCGTGGTTGGTATCAAACACACCTTCAACAGTACCCGAGCATGGAGCATACAGCTTTCCTTCTGTCGGTTCTATAGCTACGCCGTCGCCGAGAATTTTACCGCTGAATACCTCGTCCTCAACAGCCTCAAGCGGAACAAGCTTACCCTTCATATGCGCATACAGCTCCGTTTCACGTACTGTTCTGTCAATATCCTCTACCCTGTGCGTATCTGCCGGTTCAAAGCCCGATTCAAGATAATCCTCAAGCTTCGACTTCACAACCGAAACCTGCGGTCCGTATATTACCTGAACACCGTTACCCTTATGAATAACTCCGCTCGCACCGCTTTCCTTTAGCAGTTTATCATTGACCTTTTTTGCATCCTTTACGGTTACACGCAGTCGTGTTGCACAGCAGTCAAGATCGGATAAATTGTCACGTCCGCCAAGACCTTCAATAATCAAAGCACTTACGTTATCGCCCTTTTTCCGTGCTTCAACGTCCTTACGTGTATACAGCTTTGTTTCTTCATTATCAGCCTCACGGCCCGGTGTTTTGTATTTGAATTTCTTTATCATAAAACTGAACACTGCATAGTATATCACCGCATATACCAAACCGACTATGACAATCCATATCCAGTTGGTTTTCGCATTACCCTGTAATATACCAAACAGGAACAGGTCTATAAGACCGCCCGAGAAGGTCATACCCACTCCGACGTTGAATATATGCATCAGCATATACGAAAGACCTGCAAGCACACAGTGTACCGCATACATAAGCGGAGCAACGAACAGGAATGTGAATTCAATCGGTTCAGTTATACCTGTGAGCATAGCAGTAAGAGCTGCCGAAAGAAGAAGTCCGCCCACTACCTTACGTTTTTCGGGACGTGCGCATTTATATATGGCATATGCCGCCGCAGGCAGACCGAATATCATAAACGGGAACTTACCCGACATAAATCTTGTGGCGGAAACCGAGAACCGAGTAGTTGAGCCTGACGCAAGCTCTGCAAAGAATATATTCTGTGCGCCCTGAACAAGCCGTCCGTCAATCACAAGCGAACCGCCGACCTCCGTCTGCCAGAACGGCATATAGAAAACGTGATGCAGTCCGAACGGAATAAGCGCACGCTCTATTATACCGTAAATCCAGGTTCCGGCATAGCCTGATGCAAGAACAAGGTTGCCAAGCCCTGCAATCCAGCCCTGAATTATCGGCCATACAAAATACATAGCAATTCCCACAAACAGATAAACCACACTGCTTATAATTGGAACGAACCTTGTACCGCCAAAGAAGGACAACACCTGCGGCAGCTGAATTTTATAGAATCTGTTGTGAAGTGCCGCAACACCAAGTCCTACTATAATACCGCCGAACACACCCGTTTGCAGAGTTGTTATACCAAGCACCTGAGTTGTTGAATTGGCGGCCAGAGCCTCCACTCCGCCGTTTGCAGTAATGAGCGTGCTGATTGCGGTATTCATTATAATGAACGCAATTGCGCCCGAAAGTGCCGCCACCTCTTTTTCACGCTTTGCCATACCTATCGCAACACCCATAGCAAATAAGAGAGCGAGGTTATCAAAAACGGCACTGCCCGTTTTGCTCATTATATCAAGAATCGTATACAAAAAACCGCCCTCATGAATTATTCCCGTAAGACGGTAGGTTGCAAGCGTGGTAGGGTTCGTAAACGAGCTTCCTATACCGAGCAGAAGTCCGGCAATCGGCAATAACGCTATAGGTAGCATAAACGAACGTCCGACACGCTGTAATACACCGAATATTTTCTCCTTCATTATTATCTCCATTCCGCCGCATACAGCAGCACAAATTGTATTCTTGATTATAATGTATCCTTTTTCGGTATATTTTATACAAAAGAAAAAGACGCATATGCGCCTTTTTCAATAATCATATTTCCTTAAGCAAGTTATCAAGCTCTGCTGATATTGCCTCTTTATCAAGCTTTCTTCCGATAAATACAAGCTTTATCATTCTGTCCCCGACCTTTTCATCCCAGTTGTTCATAATTGATGGATCGTCCTTTACAAACTCCTTCAGCTGTTTTTCGGACGCAGATGCAAACCAACGTCCGTTTTCCGACAGCTGAATTTGCTTTCCTGCCTGCTCAAGCACAAACGACATATCATCATCAACGTCTATCCATACAATGCCCTTGCATCTGATTACGTTTGTAGGGAATTTTTCGCTGAGCCAGCCTCTGAGCTTTGCCAGCTCGAACGGTGCACGGCGGTAGTATACAAATGAGCCTATTCCGTACTCCTCAGCCTCACCGTGGTCGTGGTTACAGCAGCAATGACCGTGATGATGTCCGTGTTCACCATGACCGTGACAGTGACATTCGTGCTCATCGTCGTGGTCGTGACAGTGACACTCGTGCTCATCATCGTGGTCGTGACAGTGACATTCATGCTCATCGTCGTGGTCGTGGCAGTGACACTCGTGTTCTTCATCGTGATGATGCTCATTCTCGCCGTTATGATTTTCAAACTCAGCTATCCAGCCTGCCGATGTAAATGTCTTTTCAAAATCAAACTGTTTTGTATCAAGAACATCGCTTAAATCAACCTTAGCATAATTTGTTTCAATAATCTTAGCCTTAGGCTGAAGTGCCTTTACTACAGCCTTCACCTTAGCCAAATCCTCTTTTGAAACCTCGTCTGCCTTATTAATAATAACTGTTGAACAGAACTCAATCTGCTGAACGAGAAGATTTTCTATATCCTCCTCGTCAACATCGCCAATCAGTCTGTCGCCGCTTGCAAACTCGTCAACAAGACGAAGTGCGTCAACCACCGTTACCACGCAGTCAAGGCGAACAATCGGCGGAACATCGCTTTCAGGAACAGTTCCGTCCATCATTGAGATTGTCTGAACAATCGGGAGCGGCTCACAAATTCCGCTTGCTTCAATCAGAATATAGTCAAACTTGCCTGACTGTGCAAGCTCGGCAATCTGCTTCATAAGGTCAACCTTTAGCGTACAGCAGATGCAGCCGTTTGAAAGAGGAACAAGGCTTGCGTCCTCCTCCTGAACAACTCCGCCCTTCTGGATAAGCTCCGAGTCAATATTAACCTCGCCTATATCGTTTACAATTACCGCAACCTTATACCCCTGCTGATTTGAAAGGATATGGTTCATAAGTGTTGTTTTTCCTGCTCCGAGGTAGCCTGTAAGCAATGTAATAGGGATTCTTTTCATAGTTTTCTGCTTCCTTTCCTTTAAGCGATAACGCCGTGTTTTTCATAATCCATCACCGATGTGATTTTGTTTTCGCTGTCAACGAAAACGACCTTCGGGCGGAAGGTTTTCGCTTCTTCCTCGCTCATCTGAGCATATGCCATAATTATTACCGTATCACCGACATTTATAAGCTTAGCCGCAGCGCCGTTCAGACAAACCATACCCGAACCACGCTCGCCTGCTATTGTATATGTTTCAAGCCGTGCGCCGTTTGTGACATCAACAACCGCAACCTTCTCATATTCGAGAATGCCTGCAGCATCAAGCAAATCCATATCAACAGTTATACTGCCGACATAATCAACCTCTGCCTGCACAACCCTTGCACGGTGAATTTTAGCTTTAAGCATCGTTAAATCCATACTGTTCTCCCTTATTCTATTACGAAGTTATCAATAAGACGTGTCTTTCCGATATACACAGCCATAGCCACAAGAATGTTTCCTGTTGTGGTTTCTGCTGCTTCAAGTGTATCTGTGTTTACTATTTCGATATAGTCAATCTTTGCAAGCGGTTCCTTCTCTATTTCAGAACGCATAGC
>CAYMCT010000075.1:0-2048 GCA_964389075.1 uncultured Lachnospiraceae bacterium | reverse complement strand
TTTCCCGGTCTTCATCATCTACAAGGATAATCATCTCGCCGTTTTTAATCAGCTCTTTGCCCATATTTAACGCACGTGACAGACACAATGCAGCCGTTCTCTCGTCAGGGCTGAGATATGTATTTCTCGAGCTTTTTGCAAGACCGTCCTCCTCACGGACTATGGGACAGCCAATAATTTCAATATCAAAATTGAGGTCCTTTACCATTTTGCGTACAACCATAAGCTGCTGAGCGTCCTTCTCGCCGAAATACGCTCTGTCAGGTGCTACAATATTAAAAAGCTTTGAAACCACAAGACACACACCGTCAAAATGTGTCGGACGTGTCTTGCCGCAAAGACCTTTCGTTATCCTGTCAACGCTTACCGTTGTAAGTGAGTTATCATACATCTCACAAGGCTCAGGATTGAATATTATATCGGCACCTGCCGCCTCGCAAAGCTTTGCATCCTTATCTATATCTCTCGGATATGCTTCAAAATCCTCATTCGGAGCAAACTGTGTGGGGTTCACAAAATCAGATACAACCACGCAGTCATTCTCTGCCGCCGCACGGACTATGAGCGATTTATGTCCTTCGTGAAGAAAGCCCATTGTCGGAACAAAGCCTACAGTTTTGCCCTCTCTTTTCCATTTCTTCACGTAGCTTCTTACTTCATCTATTGTTTTTAATACCGGTATCATTTACAGTTGTCCTTTCTGAGCTGCTCCATAACAGCCCCGTCAATTTTAAAGCTATGCTCCTCTGTCGGGAACATGCCCGACTTCACCTCGTCACTGTACCTTTCAAATGCTTCAGTCATAATTTTACCCACATCTGCAAATTTCTTAACAAATTTCGGAGTAAAATCGCTGTACATTGAAAGCATATCCTGATAGACAAGAACCTGTCCGTCACAGCCTGCACCGGCTCCGATACCGATTGTGGGTATGCTTAAAATACCCGAAATATACTCCGCCAATGCCGCCGGTACGCACTCCAGTACCACAGCAAATGCACCGGCTCTCTCAACAGCCAATGCGTCATCAATAACCTTTTGTGCTTCACTCTGTGTTCTGCCCTGTACCTTGAATCCGCCGAAAGCATTCACGCTCTGCGGTGTCATACCGATATGACCGCACACGGGAATTGATGCCTTTACAATTGCACGTATATGCTCCTCAAACTCCACGCCGCCTTCAAGCTTTACTGCGCCGGCTCTTGCCTCTTTCATAAGCCTGCCGGCATTTTTAACCGCATCGTAAACAGACGTCTGATACGACATAAACGGCATATCGCATATTACAAGTGCATTTTTTGCACCTCTTGCTACCGCCGAGCAGTGATGGAGCATATCCTCCATTGTTACCGAAACAGTATCCTCATAGCCCAGCATAACCATGCCTAAAGAGTCGCCTACAAGTATTGAGTTGATTCCCGAAGCATCAACAAGCTTTGCGGTCGAATAATCGTAGGCAGTTACCATTGTGATTTTCTCGCCGCTATTTTTCATTGCCGCAAAATCTGATGTCGTTGTTTTCATATAGTTACCTCCTGTAAAATCAAGTGTCCGGTCCCATTACGGGTACCGGCACAAATCGTAACAACATCTCTCCAAATTAATATTATAACACAGTATTTCACAAAATACAATAGGCGAAACGCAAAAAAACCACTGATATATACAGCGGTTTTTTCCCTTTTTTAAGAAAATCTTATATGATTCGCCAGTTAAATTAATTTTTACACAATATCATTTACAGGATTTTCCTCTTCTGTTTGTGCTAAAACTTTTTTATATTCTGCTAAAACAGCATCTTCCAGCTTCAAACGCATTTCTCTGTTGATAGGGTGTGCTATATCTTTAAACTCACCCTCCTGAGTTTTTCTGCTTGGCATCGCTGTAAACAGCTTATCTTGTCCCTCTATAATTTTAATATCATGCACTACAAAGGAGTCGTCAAAGGTTACAGATACTACTGCTTTCATTTTAGTTTCAGCAGAGCTATCGGTCAGAATTTTCTTCACTCTGATGTCCGTAATCTCCAAGATTTTCACCACCTTCCT
>CAYMCT010000074.1:4682-6712 GCA_964389075.1 uncultured Lachnospiraceae bacterium | reverse complement strand
CGAGCCAATACGCAGATTCCGCACACGAATAGCCCTGAATAAGCGGCGTGAACCTACCGTAAAAGCCCATTGTGGGTACACCGTTTTCAAGAAAATCCTCTCTTGTAAAGAACTGAAGCAGAGAGCCTGAAGCTATTCTGCGTGCAAGACCCGGATCCATCTTCGGATTGTTCAGTATGAAGTTTTCGCTCAGTGCGCTCGTAGCTGCGTTACGGTAAACATTGCTTCTTCCCCACATATTCGTGAATCCGTCTTTATCAAAGAAATCAGGATACGTTTCCATTAGCTTATTTGAATTTTCTTCGAACCGCTTTGCTATATACGGCTCGTTTTCATAGCCGTACCATTTATTCCATATGGGTGCATACACATTAAATGCCCAGCACGAATAGTAATCGAACGAATGTCCGTCACGGTACCAGCCGTCGCCTGCGTAGTAGCCGAGTATAGCCTGAGCGTGCTCAAGCATTACATTTTTGTTGATTTCATAGCCTTCTCTGTGCAGAAACGCCATATCAAGCATATTGAACATTCGCCAGTTCTGCGGAACTGTGCTTGTATGTGCATAGCTTAAAAGAAATTCTGCAACAGCATCCTTTTCCGACCTTGTATACCTGTTCCATATTTCCTCTCTGCACACATCAAGACAGATAACAAGTGCACAGGTTTCAACAGTTTGCTGGAACGCTCTGTAGGGATTAATTTCGCCTGATAATGCCTGTAAATCCTCATAATAACCCACAAAATCAGGATGTCCCTTTGTGCATAAATTAAGTATCTGCCTGCTGTAATATTCCCTGAGGTTGAAGCCGCATATTTCAGTATCGGGGTCGATATGTATAAGCGGCGCCGCAATAAACATAGAACGTGCCAGTCCTTCAAACCGCTGCGCCATCTCTTCAATTTTTCGCTGATTGCCGATTGCGGCTTTATGCGGATATGTTATCTCGGTTTCTGTGCGTGGTACCAGAACCGGCGAATCAGGTGTCGGAATATTAACGAATATACCCTCCAGAAGATATTTCGCCGCTGCTATCCAGCTTTCACGTGTAAGTCCTGTATACGGACTGAGTTCAAAATCTGTATGTGTAGGAATGTATACCATAAGCTTATCCCCTTTACCAAATCAAAAAATCTTTTCCCATAAGCCTTAAAACGGCTTCTATAAAGAAGTAGTCGCCGTATATGATTTTTTCGTGGTGCTTTGAGGCGTGATAGCTGACGCTGCCGCCGTCAACGATACCATCGGTATCAGGATTATAATCACACCACTTTTCATCAATAGCACCGATTAAACGCTTTGCGTTGCCAATATATGTATCTTTTTCGTTTTCAACGTGTTCTGCAAGCTCTAAAAGTCCGCAGGCAGCTATCGCTCCGGCGGTTGTATCGTACAGAACCGGCTCCTTAGGCGCTCTGAAATCAACAAGCGGTACATAACCGGTTTCTCTGACATTATCTATGAAATATTCTGCAACACGCTTTGATGCGTCAAGATAGCGCTGTTCTTTTGTATGTCGGTATGACAGTGCATAGCCGTAAATCGCCCACGCCTGACCTCGTGACCACGATGAACCGCTTTCGTAGCCCTGTCCGCCCGGAGTGCCAATAAGCTCGCCTGTGTTTACATCAAACACTATCTGATGATTTGATGTGCCGTCAGGTCGAAGCATATATTTCAGCATAGTATCGGCATGACGCTTTGCGATGCTTGCAAATCTCGGATCACCCGTGATTTCCGATGCAAAATACAGCATCGGCAAATTCATCATCGTATCAATAATCGCACCGCCGGCTGTATCGTAGCTTTTCATCCACTGCTCATTCCACGCTCTGATTATTTCAAGGTCGGGATTGTACCGTCCTGCAAGCGTTGTTGCGGCGTGAAGTAAACGGTGTTTTGAACGTTCGTTCCCTGTAAGACGGTAGTTTGCTCCGGCTGTGTGCAGCCATAAGAATCCTGCATCATGATCAACATTAAGGAAGCCGTCAAGTGCGGCATCAAGCCGTGCTTCGGTAATTTCAGCGGT
>CAYMCT010000074.1:0-4672 GCA_964389075.1 uncultured Lachnospiraceae bacterium | reverse complement strand
ATTTTTCACTGCCCGTTGCGTTATAAAGCTGCCACAGCATACCTGCCCAGAATCCGTTTGTCCACCAGTAAATGCTTTCGGCATCCTTGTATTTTCCGGTTTCATCGGGTATGTACGGTATCTTTTCTCCCAAACGGTCCGCTTCGGCAGATACCTTGGTTATTATTTTTTCAAAAATTTCATTGATGTTCATATTTTTTCTACCTCAGACATAATTATATTTTTTTCGCTGTGTTACGAAAAATGTCACCGTAACTACCAATGCCATAAGCTCTGCAAAAGTAACAGCAAGCCATATTCCGTCTATGCCCAATACAATCGGCAAAACTGCTATTGCTGCTATCTGGAATACAAGCGTTCTGAAAAACGAAATAACGCCCGATACAAGCCCGTTATTGAGTGCTGTGAAGAATGATGAGCCAAACACATTAAATCCGCTTATAAGGAATGCTATTGAGCAAATACAGAAGCCTCTGAGTGTCATTTCTAACAGTTCAGTGTCATAACCGACAAATACGGCTGTTAAAGGATATGCCAAAAGCTCTGCAAGCACAGTTAATGCTATTCCTGACACTCCCATTATTACAAGACATTTCCTGAAAAGATTTTTCAACTCGTCAGTGTTGCCTGCTCCGAAATGATAGCTTATAACAGGAGCTGTTCCGAACGAAAAACCAATAAATATCGCTACAAATATGAAATTTACATACATAATTGTTCCGTATGCGGCAATTCCGTTCTCGCCGGCAATCTTTATAAGCTGAAAATTATACAGCACGTTCACAAGCGACATAGACAGATTTGTAAGCATTTCCGACGCACCGTTTGTACAGGCTTTTAATATCACTCTGATGTTAAAGACAGGTTTTACAAATTTCAGAATACTGTTATTGTGTCTTGAGAAATATATCACAGGCGAAGCTCCGCCTATAATCTGACCTGCCGCTGTGGCAAGTGCCGCTCCGGCTATTCCCCACCTGAACACCGCGATAAACAGCCAGTCAAGCACTACGTTTGTAAGTCCTGCCACAATAGAGATTTTCAGATTAAGCCCGGGCTTTTCCGCAACTATAAAGAAGCTTTGAAAGCAGCACTGTAAAACGAATGCAACCAGCGAAACACAGAGTATTCTTCCATATATCACGCAATGTTCAATCATTGCCTCATCTGAGCCTAATGCATATGCGATAGGTCGCATATATACATAGCCCAGTACAGAGAGAACTACCGATAAAATAACCGTTACGCATATCAGCATAGAAAAATACTCGTTTGCTTTCTCATTGTTTCCCTCTCCAAAGGTTTTTGCCACAACTGCACTTCCGCCTGTGCCTATCATAAACCCGACTGTGCTTAGCATCATAAGTGCAGGATATATCAGATTCAGTGCCGCAAACGGCGTTTTGCCGACAAGGTTTGAAACAAAGAGTCCGTCAACAATGCTGTAAACTGATGTACATATCATCATTACAATAGACGGTAATACAAAACGCATCAGTTTTCTGTACGAAAAATGGTCGGATAATTGTATTTTCATTTTGAACTCCTGTTATTTATAGTTTTGCTGATGAGCGCTGCCGCCTCCGCACGGGTTGTATTATTGTGAGGTCTTATAGACTGATCCTCAAAGCCGTTTATATACCCCAAAGCCAGAAGCCTTGACATCGGCTCTCTTGCCCACTCCGGTATGTCTGCACTGTCACTGAAATTAAGCGGAGCTGATGCATCTGCTGTTACGGTTCTGCCTATAACCGTAAACGCTTCGGAACGTGTGATGCTGCTTTCAGGGTCTAAATAGCTCGTTTTACCGTCATCGTCTGACCTGCCGCTCAGATACCCCAGACTGACCATCGCTTTTATATAATTCACAGCCCACGGCTGAATTTTGTCTGTATCAGTGAAGCTTAGCTCTGTATTGCTGTATTCGTCAGGATTAATCCCCAGACTCTTGCACACAATTGCGGCAAACTGAATACGTGTTATATTGCTGTCAGGCTTAAATAGCTTTGTTCCGTTCTCCTCAAAGCCGTTTATGATATTCTTTTCTGCCATTTCCTCGATTACATCGTACGCCCAGTGACCTGAAATATCGCTGAAGGTATCGGTTTTGGTTACCTTGATTTCAAGCTCGGCTGTTCTGCCGCCTGCTGTTACATACAGCTTGCCGCCGCCCGTGCCGTTATCCTTGATGCTGAGGTTACCGTCCTCATCAACAGCAGCTATCTCTCCGTCTGTTTCCCATTTAAACAGACTCGGTGCAGCCTCAAGCCGTACCCCGTTCACGTATGCACCTGCCTCGAGATTTACTGTTTTCATACCGCCCTCAGGAACCGTCAGCTCCTTTAGCTGCTTATCGCCGGCTTCATCAAACACCCTGATTTCGTCAGGTGTTTCGTAAACATCAAATTCAAAGCTTTTGTTATACTTCACTCCGGTCACGTTTATTGCGGTTTTTCCTGTCCCCTTGAACGCTACATATCCGCTGCCGTCAACAGTCGATGATGCTTCGCCCGTATTGTGAGCGGAAAACTCAACACCTGCAAGTCCATCCATCTTATAGTTGCCGGTATCATACACAGACGTTGCTTCAAGCATCAGCGTCGTGCCGGCAAGATAGTTTGTGTTTTTATATTCCTTCCAGTTGACGTGCCATACGATATCGGTTTTTGCACGCAAATCCTTCAGAAACAGATAGTTTGCACACATTCGCTCTGTCCCGTCAGACGGACGGTTTGTTACCTTGAAGCTGTCCCAGCCGGGAAACACGCCGCCGATTGCTGTCGAGCCGCCGCCGTCAAGGTTGATTGCGTCTGTACAGCCAAGCTCCTGCATACGCTTTGCAAGCGTCGCTATGGTTATTCCGTTGCTGTAGCCGGTCTGTCTGCCGTCTATAGTGTAGAACACCACTGTACCGTCAGGCTTCACTCCGACTGCAGTTCTCGGTGCTGTGCCTGCGTCAAAGCCTGAACCAAGAGCTCCGTTATTGATAAGTCTGCCGCCCACGGTTGAGGTTGCATACTCTGCTTCCTCCCAGTTGTGGCGTTCCGCTCCGCTTACAGTGCTTGTGAAGCTCAGCTCATCGCCCGGTGCAAGATTTGCAAGGAAATCAAAGCAGGTCTTGTCACCGTCAACGTCCATCACAAAAACATATTTACCGTCGGGGATTTTTATTGCACCGTCGTATATAAATATTTCTTCTGCCTTGAGCGTCATTTCAGAGTTCAGCGACAGGCTGCCGTCTGTTCGTGAACAGATTACATATAACGCATTAAACTGTGTCTTTGTGCTGTCACCGTAATCGTCAGTGAGCATATACACATACGGCAGACCGTCCTGCGGCCATTTGTTAAGATATGTTATATCTATTACACTTTCGCCTTTTCGTAGCCGTGTATTAATACAAAGCTTATCCACAAACGCTGTTCCGTCGGCTCTGAAGCCTATTGCGTCCTGAACATTGTTTTCCTTTGAGTATATTTCGCCGTCAATTATTGTGTATCCCATAGGTATGCCTGTTTTTGCAGAGAAAAAGTCTGCATTGATACCTATGAGCGGACGCAGATTGTTATCCTCCATATAATCGGCTGCCGAAGTAATAGTACGCTTGCCGTATACGCTCGCTCCGTTTACCACTATCGGAACCGATTCAGCGTTCGGTGTGTATTCAACATAGTTCTCAGCCTGATTTGACGACTGCGTGCTGTAGCTTGTATGCTTATACACTGCACCGCCGCCCATATCAGTTTCCCAGCTGCTGCTTAACTCGCCAAGCACTGATGCCTGCGCACTAATTTGTGAAAGCAAAACAAACGATGCACAAATACTGCGCAGCGTTGTTTTAATACTATTTCTGTTTACCTTCAAATTTTATCTATCCCTTCCACTGCAATCAGGCAATACCCGTAACCTCATAGCCGGCATCAGTTATTGTCTTTTTCAATAATTCATCTGATACATCAGCTGTCAATGTAACAACAGCCTGACCTCCGTTTTCAAGTGTTACCTCTGCACTCACACCGTCAATTGCGTTTAACAGCTCATTCACTCTGCCGGTACAGTGAGTACACATCATACCGCTGATTTTTATTGTCTTTGTCATAGTTATATTCTCCTCTTTATTATTTACTTCATCTTTTGAGTTATCCGCACTGAAGAAACGCAGCCGCAGTGCGTTAGATACAACGAATACCGACGAACAGCTCATTGCAAGTGCACCTATCATCGGGCTCAGGGTAAGCCCGAATGCCGGATAAAGCACGCCTGCAGCTATAGGTATTCCGGCAACATTGTATGCGAATGCCCAGAACAGATTCTGCCTGATATTACGCATTACCGCACGGCTGAGCTTTACTGCTCTTGCTACGTCAAGAACATCACTGTGTATTATTACAATATCAGCTGATTCTATCGCTATATCCGTTCCTGCACCGATTGCCACTCCTACATCGGCACGAACAAGCGCCGGTGCATCGTTAATTCCGTCACCGACCATTGCTACCTTTCTGCCGCTTTCACGCAGAGCTTTAACGTGCATATCCTTATCAGCCGGCAGAACTCCGGCAATTACCTCGTCTATTCCTGCCTGTTTTGCTATCGCTCTTGCTGTCACCTCGTTATCGCCCGTTATCATTATAACACGGATACCGAGCTTTTTCAACTCTTTTATTGCAGC
>CAYMCT010000073.1:0-6728 GCA_964389075.1 uncultured Lachnospiraceae bacterium | reverse complement strand
TCATTTAATTATACCACTTTTTTGATACAATTACAACATTATTCTTAAAAATTAATTGTTATTTTTTTATGAACTTTCAAACCTAAAAAAAGAGTAGTGCGTTTGCACTACTCTTTCGGAATTACTCTGTTTCTACAGCCTGCTCGAGGTCTGAAGTTTCAAATACTGATTCTTCTTCGCCTGCCGAAGCTGCTGTTGATGTCTCTTTTTCAAGAGCTTCCCAGTCACGAGGCTCACTCATTACTGTCCACTTCTCGTATGCACCGATTACTTCACGGTCATAGTCGTGTGAGTTAGTAGCTTCCTGAACATTCTCGTAATACCAAGCGTTTACATCTGCATTATCAATCCACTTAACCATATCATCAAGCAAGTTCTCCTCACCGTCAACAAGTCTGTACAAGATTCTGTTGATGAGAGTCATAGCCTCTGCACGTGTGATGTACCGGTCAGGTCTGAAGGTTCCGTCCTCGTAACCGTCGATCCAGCCGGTTGCTGCAGCTTCGTTGATTTCGTCTGCTGCCCAGTGACCTGCGATATCTGAGAACTTATCCTCGCCTGTGTATTCAACCTTTGTGAATCTTGCAGCGATTGCAGCAAATTCAGCTCTTGTAATAGCTGCGTTCGGCTTGAAGTCACCTGTATCGTAACCCTCGATTATACCTGCATTTGTTGCAGTGGAGATTGCGTTGTTATACCAGTCTGTGATTACTACATCGCTATACGGGTTTTCCTGTGTCCAGAACTCAACTCTTGACTCGTCTGTGAGCATTCTGAAGAAGATTGTAGCAACCTCAGCACGAGTGATGTTATTCTGCGGTCTTACCTCACGGTAATCATCACTCTGACCTGATTCTGACGGATAGCCTATGATGTATGCATAGTGGTTATCGTAATCAAGCTTTGCACCTGATTCTGTTCCGCCTGTCTGAGGTTCAGGAGTTTCAGTAGGCTCTTCTGACGGAGCGTCTGTCGGTGCCTCTGTCGGTGTTTCTGTCGGAACCGGTGTAGGTGTAGAGCTTACACTGCCGCCGCCACCGCCACCGCCTGACGATCTCTCAAGTCTTACATAATCTGTATCTTTTACTTCGCCGAAATCTACTGTACTTTCAATTTCCAACAAGCCAATTGTAAGCTTAACATCACCTGAGAATGTACCGTTGATAGGATATGTTACATTCTGCTCACCTACATAGTTGTCAGGAATGATAAGTGTAAGGTACTTGTAATCAGCAGCGTTTTCGCCAAGGACATAGTTGAAATATGTATCAAGTGCTTCATTTGATACATCATCCTTAACCTTCATATACATTTCAAATGTTCTGTTACCCTCATTATCTACATATGATGTGGCAGGGTTCTGATAGTCAAAGAAATCCAATGCACTGTATGAATAATCACCTACAGTTGTTGTTTCCCATTCCCAGCCGGTTGCATCCTGTGCCGCAAGCTTCTCATTCTCAATACCCTTAAGTGTTGAACCGGCATATGTTCCCTCGCCCGGAACTGTGATGCTGATTGTATACTCACCTGTAAGAGTTGTCAACTCAAGAGCTTTTGCTCTGGCAAGAGCTTTATCAGTAATACCCAGCTCGCTTTCCGCATATGCTACTGCTGCGTCAAGATATGCATTCCATTCCTTAGCAACCTCTGTCATATCAAGAGTTGCCATTGAATAAAATTTTGCTCGTGTTGCTCTCTTTTCAAGCGGTTTTGATTCTGTATGACTTGCAAAATTCTTCTCGTCATCCCAACTTGTCTTAATGTCAAGAGCTACATCAACCTCGTCATACTCAGGAACGCCGTACTTGTTAAGTGTTGCCGAACCGGTATAGACACCGTTCTCATCTCTCTCTGTTGCAAAAGAATACAACGGCTCAGCTGAAACTAATGTGCTCATTGATGATATTGCCATAACCGAAGCTACAGCGAATGATAAAATCTTTTTCATCTGAGTTACTCCTTTTCATATTTTCTATTATATTATACCATAATATTCTATACTATTTAATATTATATCGCATTAAAATTAATTTGTCAAGTATAATTGTTATGAATTATTACTAATATTTCAAGCATTTATCAAAAAAACTTTTCTTGCCAAACGGTTTGAAATCACGGTATGAAAGACTCTGTCCACTGAGAACTTTTTCCGAATTATTGTTCAGGTATTCCCAGCACTCGGCCCCATATCTTCCGGTTATGTACTTTCTGGCTTTGTTCATATTCGGCTGACGGGTTGTTGTATTATGCATATCGGTTCCGACCACGTGAATCATTGCATTGCGCATCATTCTGTCAACAAAGCGTTTGCACGGACCTGCCCCGCACGCCTCGGCATTAATCTGGATAAGAATATCGAAGCTGTAAAGTAAATCCAACAACTCCTGCTTCTGATGAAGATTTCTTTCTGCATGAGCAATTATAGGTGTTATTCCACGTAGGGTAAGCTTATATATACTCTCAACTACCCGTTCATTCCAGGGCGAAACAGGCATTTCAATCAGCATATAGTCAGTATTTTCTATACACAGCTGCTTTATATTGCGTATTCTCGACAAATCGGTTGAAACATGCACCTCCGCACCCTGAATAACCTTCGGCAGGTCGTCTGTCATTTCCTTTTTCAGAATTTCATATGCAGCAGTCCGTTTTTCGATAAAACTCTCCACACCTGCCGACGAATCTGGATAACAATGCGGTGTTGCTACAACACAGTCAACACCTCTGTCACGGCTCATTTTAAGCATCTCTATGGATTTGTTTACATCTTTGGCCCCGTCATCAATCGCAGGAAGTATATGCGAATGAAAGTCAACTATCATATTTAACCCTTCCTTTCATACTCCGGATAAGCTTGCCGAAGTATTTATATAATACTAAAAACATACAGATACCTGTCACGGAGCCTGCACTGTCAATCAGTATATCCGAAAATTTCATGGTTCGTCCGGCAACAAAAAGCTGATGTATCTCGTCAGTTGTCGCATATGCCACACACACCGCCATCGCTCTAACAAACGCACTGCCGTTCGTAAGCTTGAAATGGCTTTTTACCGTTATAATTACTGACGTACCCAAAGCTGCAAAAAGTGTGAAATGCGCTGTTTTACGGATAATGTTGCTGAATCTCTCTATTAAATCAAATACGCCTTCTTCCGTCATATCCGGCAGAAAAAATTCAGTTATTTTCATTATCAACCCATCAGACACTTTTGTTGATTCCACGCTTGTCTGCGATGAAAAAAAGAAAATCAAAGCCATTATCAAGATTGTTACCGTTAAAGATATGGCTTTGATTTTTCTCATATTGATTACCTCTTATATTTAGTCACCTATTGTAATAATAATAGGGGTCGGCTCAGGTGTTGGCGGCTGTGTTTCCGCTGCCGGAACCTGCGTAGGTCTCTGAACAGGTGTAGGTGCCGATGTTACCTTTGGCTCCGCTGTCGGCTTAACAGTCGGTGCCTCAGTGGGCTTTTCTGTTGGTTCTTCCGTCGGCTTTTCTGTCGGCTCAGGTGTTGGCTCGCCAAGCTGCTGCATAAGCGAATCTATGTCTTTTTCCGAAAGATCGTTATCTTCCTCGAGCAACCGTCTCGCCAGCCTGATATTAGCTGCTGTTATAACAGCAGCGTTTTCGCTCGAAACACCACCGTATACTATATTAAGAGCCTTTGTGAGCTCATTATTCATTGATATATACATATTCAGACTGTCTGTTGCATATGAATTGTCAACTATTCTGCTCATTGCAAAATCTATAAACTCATCTTTGT
Organism: uncultured Lachnospiraceae bacterium; assembly: GCA_964389075.1. Classification (GTDB taxonomy): domain Bacteria; phylum Bacillota; class Clostridia; order UBA1381; family UBA1381; genus Ornithomonoglobus. The sequence goes on along the minus strand of CAYMCT010000073.1, from coordinate 2,952 downwards.
TTTCTTCCATAAAACGGAACGCAAATACGTTCGAGCGCTCATAGAAAACAGTCAGAATATCACATATTGCTTCTTCTCTGTCATATCTGTCTGCATAAACATACTCCGCATAGTAATCGTAGAAATTCACAACGTCATAATTAACTCTGTCCATATATGCAGTTATATTATCACAGTCTTCTACCGTACCGACCATAGAATAAACATTCTCGTGGAGCTGATTAGCTATTTCTTCATTAATCTCAGCCCGTCGGCTATTGCATAATTGTGCAATCTTATCCTCCTTCAGATCGTCTTTATAGATTTTAACATAATCCGAAGTTTTAGTTTGCGTATATGCCTCGTAATACATTTCACAGGCTGCAAGCTGTTGTTCATAAACAGCATCGTCAGCCTCGCTCAATCTCTTACATTCTTCAACAGTAACCTCCGGCAGGGTGTTCTCCAACTCAATCTCTGCAAGATGATTTTTAAGCTCAGATTTGTCACCGCAACCGCATAAAACCGTCAACAGACCGGCACATACAAGACAAAGCTTAACTTTTTTCAAAATTAATTACTCCCCTTCCGATGTGTTTGACTGCTTTACTTTGCTGTTATTATCCTTACGGCGGCCGTAACCGTAACCATAGCTGTAACCATACCTATAGCTATAGCCATAACCATAACCGTACCGTTGTCCGTAACGACTGCCGTACTTATAGCCCCTGCCGTATGTACTTCTGTATGAACCATAGTTCATATTCATTGTATCTACATCGTTTACAAAGAATCCAAGCAGTTTTGCGTCTGCCATTTTAAGAAGTCTTAATGCCTGCTCTATACTTTCGTGGTTTGTATAACCCTCACGGATAACCAGTATCATTCCGGTAACAATACGTGTCAGTGCGACAGCATCGGTTACGACCGTTACCGGCGGTGTATCTATCAAAATATAATCGTATATCTCACCAAGCTTTTTAATCAGCTTTTCCATCGACTCCGAAGCAAGGAGCTCCGCCGGGTTTGGCGGAATTGAGCCTGATGTCAAACAGTCAAGATTCGGACGGAGATTGTGATAAACAACCTCTTCAAACTCCTTCTGCTTTGACAATATTGTAGTAAGCCCATCTGTCTTTACAACGCCAAGATACTGATGTATTCTTGGCTTACGCAAGTCACAGTCTATCAGCAACACCTTCGAACCGGTCTGTGCGAATGTAATTGCAAGGTTAAGCGCTGTTGTTGTTTTACCTTCACCTGCATTTGAGCTTGACACACATATTGTCTTGCATTTATTACTGTCGTCAGCAATAGAGAACATAATATTTGTACGTGCAGTTCTGTATGCCTCCTGAATAATAAATGAAGTCTTTTTATTCAATATCGCTTCCTGACTCTGCTTAAGCTTTCGTAAACGTTCATCGTTCACATCAACTTTTTTCGATGCAAAAAGACCGGATGTTTTTTTATTTCCTGCCATACTAACCTCCAAATGAATTCCGTATCTTACGTTAAATGATCTTAAAGTGTATCAAGGTTAGGAATTTCGCCAAGTATCGGAACTCCGTATTTTGATACCAGTTCGTCCTTACTCTTTACTCGTGTATCGAACATATTAACGAGGAATATGATAACCATCGCAACAACTGCACCTGCTGCAAGTCCTATAACCGCATTACGTCCGGTATGTAATGCTTCAGGTTCCTCAGCCTCCTCAGGGTATTCCGTCAGCTTTGTACTACCGCCTCCGAATACTCTTGCCATCTCACTGGGAGCGTTATTTACTATACTTGAGCATACAAGATATGAAACGTGCGAATCAGGGTGTTCTACGCTTATTGATACAATGTTTGTATCAACTACCGATTCGAGAGTAAGCATACCCTTAATATCATCATAAGAATATTTGTTGTCAAGGTCATCACTTACAGTATCAATAAAGGTTTTACTCTGAAGCACCTCTATATATGAAGGCAACAGGTTGATTGCACCCGTGATAGCTGATGTACTAACGTCAGTCGAGGTTTGCTGTCCTTCTGTATTTATATATAGTTTAGCCGTTGATTTGTACTGAGGTGTAGCACTGATTTTAAAATATGTATATGTTGCACCGCCTACAAGGATTGCCAGAATGACAATAAACCACCAGAATGTAAGCATCATATTTATAATATCTACTACACTTGTCTCTGTTTCAGCCTTATTAATGTCATGTGTTGTAGCTGTAACCGTATCTTGTGTCTGCAAAAGAAAAACACCCTTTCCATCTTATAATCTATACTATTATATCACATTATTATTTTTTTGTCAATATTTCAGAAAAAAATGAACCGCTCAGCAGTTCATTTTTTCTGTCACAATATCTACATTTTATTTCATATCCTTTAAAAGCTTATCAATATGCGAGCCGTGCTCTATTGATTTGTCAAGCTCAAATATGAATTCCGGTGTGTAACGCAAATCTACACGCTTACCGATTTCACGGCGGATATAGCCTGCTGCGCTGCGCAGACCGTCCATAGCTCTTGCTTTTGTTTTTTCGTCACCCATAACAGATATATACGCCTTTGCATAACGCAGGTCGTTTGTTACACTGACAGCTACAATGCTTGTCATAAGCGGGATACGTGAGTCCTTGAGCTCACGGATTACGTTCGCCAGCTCACGCATAACCTCGCCGTTAATTTTATCAATTCTTGCCATTTATCTCTCGATCTCCTGCATCTCAAAACATTCGATGGTATCGCCGTCTTTGATGTCGTTGAAGTTTTCAATACCAAGACCGCACTCAAACTTTTCTGTTACTTCCTTAGCGTCGTCCTTGAAACGCTTGAGGCTGACAATCTTGCCCTCGTGAACAATGATGCCGTCACGGACAACACGTACCGATGCATTTCTCGAAATCTTACCCTGTCTTACATAACAACCTGCGATAAGACCTATATTCGGTACACGGAATGTCTGACGAAC